>NZ_JBHZCY010000086.1:0-40805 GCF_042786665.1 Kitasatospora sp. NPDC059146
CTGTGGCGGTGTTCAGGCTTTCGCTCACCTCGACCCCTGAAAGATTCGCCTTGAAGGCCCAGAATCGCCGCGGCGAACGCTCCGGGGGCCTCCTGCGGCACGTTGTGCCCCACCCCGGGCAGGGTCCGCACCTCGCACGGCCCGGTGAACCGCTCGGTGCCGGTCTGATCCGCCACGGGGATCACGCCGTTCTCCTCGCCGACCAGCACCACCGTCGGGACCACGACGGTCGGCCGACCGGCCAGCGCGTCCTCCGCCTCCCGGTAGCGCGGATCGCCTTCGACCAGGCCGAAACGGTGGCGGTAGGAGTGGATCGCGACGTCCACGAAGTCCGGGTTGTGCAGGCTCGCCGCCGACGCCGCGAACGCCTCCGCCGCCCCCGCCCAGGTCGGCGACCACAGCCGCCAGAGCAGCCCGCACAGCTCCTCCCGGTTCTGCTCCAGCCCCTGGCGGCCTCGCTCGGAATGGAAGTAGTACTGGTACCAGAGGCCGCGCTCCGCCTCCGGTGCGGCGGGCTCCATCGCCCGGGCGATGTCCTGGACGGTGTAGCCGCCCGCGGCGACCAGGCCGTGGACCCGCTCCGGCCACAGCGCCGCCGCCGCGCAGGCCGCCCGCCCGCCCCAGTCGTAACCGGCGACGACCGCCCGCTCGATCCCCAGCGCGTCCATGAACTCCACCAGGTCCCGCGCCAGCGCGGCCTGCTGGCCACTGCGCATCGTCCCCGCGTCCAGGAACCTGGTCGGACCGTAACCGCGGAGGTACGGCGTCAGCACCTCCCGGCCGGCCTCGGCGAGCAGCCGCGCGACCTCGTCGTAGGCCCGCACGTCGTAGGGGAAACCGTGCAGGAGGATCACCGGGGCAGCGGACGCACGGCGGCGCTCGCCGGTCCGATGGTAGGCGATCTCCAGCACCGGAGTCGTCACCCGGTAGAGCTCGTACGCCTCTTCGGTCCTCGCAGTCATCCGGTCATGCTCACACGCCTGCCCCGGACACGACTACCCCAGGGGCCCCTGGCCTCCGCCCGTGCGTGCGTGCGTCGTTCTCAGTACCGCTGGGCCTGGGTGACCTTGGAGAGCAGTGCCTTGTCCCGGTCGATCGGGCTGAACGCGGTGGGCTGGGCCTTCGCGCCCGGGGCCAGGTCCTTGACTCCCAGGAAGCTGGTGTCCACCACCTTGCCGTTCTCGTCGAGGAATTCGACCTTGACCGCGTACGACGCCGTCGCCCGGGTGCTGTTCACCACCGTGACCAGCGCGGCGTTGAAGCCGGCCGCCTGCGCCTTGGGCAGCCCGGTGAGCGTGACGTCCGACAGGGCGTTGCCGGAGCCCTCCGTCTTCGCCAGGACCGCCTGTGCCTCCGCACGGCCTGCCGACACCTGTGCCGACACGGAGGCTTCGAACGAGGCGGCCGCCGCCGACCGGGAGGCCGCGGCAGCCGAGACCGACTCCAGCACGGACGCCTTCGCCGAGGCCACCGCGGACGGCAGCACCCCGGAGAACGAGCTCACGTCCGGCGAGAACGGGCGGGACGACACGGTGGACGGCGACGTCGACGACGAACTGCAGCCCGCGACGACGAGCATCGTGCAACCGAGTACGGCGCCGACCGCGCCGGCGCTCCGGCTCAGCCGCTCGGCCGCCCGCGGCCGGCCATCGAGGAAACGCGACATGGATCTTCCGCCTTCGTCCCGGCCGGGCCACCCTAGGCCCGGGCCCGCGTCCCACAAGCGTCGCCGCCCGTGCCGCGCCCCGCTATCAGGTCTGCTGTGAACGGGTGGTGACCCGCCGGAGTCCTCCGCGGACGACCGGGGCATGATCCGAATGAGCGTCGCGTGCTAGGTTTCGCCCGCAAAACAGGACGGTTGAGGGCGGGGGCGACATGGTCGGTATCAGCGCGATAGCAGGCATCGCGGCGGTGGAGTTCGGGATGGTGCTCACGCCCGGACCGAACATGATCTACCTCGTCTCCCGCTCGGTGGCACAGGGGCGCCGCGCCGGACTGATCTCCCTGGCCGGCGTCGGGACCGGCTTCTTCGCCTACCTGCTGGCGGCGACCGCGGGCATCTCGGCGGTCTTCTCGCTGATCCCGGAGATCTACCTGGCGGTCAAGCTCGCCGGCGCGGGCTACCTGCTCTGGCTGGCCTGGAAGGCGGTGCGCCCCGGCGGCTCCTCGGTCTTCGAGCAGCGCGAGCTCGTGCCGGACCCGCCGCGCAAGCTCTTCACGATCGGCCTGCTGACCTGCCTGCTCAACCCGAAGATCGCGATCCTCTACATGTCGCTGCTGCCCCAGTTCGTGGACCCGAGCCGGGGTCACATCGCGGCGCAGAGCTTGCTGCTGGGACTGACCCAGATCGTCGTCGGACTGCTCGTGAACGGGATCTTCGTGCTGACCGCCGGATCGGTCTCGACGTTCTTCTCCCGCCGCCCGCTCTGGACCCGGATCCAGCGCTACGTGATGGGCACCGCCCTGGCCGGCTTCGCGGTACGGATCGCCGCCGACCGCTCGGCCGTGGCCGTCACCCCCTGAGGCCGGCGCTCTGCTGCGGGCGAGGGGTCCGTTCCGTCCCGTCAGCGGTCGTGCGCGTCCACGGCGCCGCCTACTCCACGTCGGCGGCGACCACGGTCCACGCCTTGGTCGACGTGTCGTCCAGCCGGAGGTCGAACGCGAGGGTGATCGGGCGGCGTCGGCGCGCGTCGCCGCGCAGCACCTGCTCGGTGCGGCGGTCGACCTCGTAGTAGACGCCCTCCGCGTCGACCGCGACGCGGAAGACGATCGGATCGCGGGAGACCAGCGAGCGGACCGTGACCGACCTGACGACGGCGTCCCGCATGACGGTCCGGTCGACCGTGCGGACGGACGTGAAGTCCAGGCTGCCGTCGTTCATGACCCACTCCTCGAGGAAGCGCTCGACGGCCACCTCCAGAACCGCCTTGTCGAACCGGCCGTCGAGCACGCTCAGATCGCCGACGGCGGTGTCGGCGTCCGTGCTCCACGAGATGTTGGTCAGCGACAGGATGTCGCCCGCGCCCCTGACCGCGGTCTTCCCGGCCACCTCGAGGACCGCCTCGCGGGCGACCTCCTTCTGGTCCCAACCGTCCGTCTCGATGGCGTTGGTCAGGTGGTGCGCGCCCTCGGCCGCCTGCTCCACCGAGGACACGATCCACTCGCCGGCCGGGCTCTTGCGCAGCGTCCAGTACTCGACCGGGCGCGTCGAGTCGTCCTTGCGCACGGCGTCCGCGCCGTCGCCGCGGCGCACGTAGTCCCTGAGCGTCGCGGTGACCCGGAAGGTGACGGTGTCGTTCTCCTCGCCCGCGCGGTTGGCGACGTCGACCAGCTCGACCACCGGGCCGGAGACGATCTCCACGACGTTGACCTCGCCGCGGGACTCGTAGTCGCGCAGCTGCTCGGCCCACTTGCCGTAGAGCACCGGGGACAGGACCTGCCGCAGGGTGGCGTGGTCGTGCCGGGTCCAGGCGTTCTGGGCGGTCACGTACAGCTCGACGGCCCGGCGCTCCAGCGCGGCGCGGTCGAAGGTCGCGTCCGTGTCGGCGATGGCGTCGACCCGGGCCGCGACCCGGGCGGCGCGCTCGCGCGCCTGCTCGTCCGCGCGGTGCGCGGTACGGTCCGACACCGTGTTCAGGCCGACCGCCTGCGCCGCCTTCCGGCGCCGGTACACGACCCACATGATCAGGAGGAGGACGGCCACGATCACCAGGAGGGAGACGAACCCACCGCTGCCGGCCCCGAACCCGAAGCCGAAACCGCCGCCGAACCCGTGGAAGCCGCTGCCGTGACTGCCGCCGCCCCCACCGTGGCTGCCACCGCCTCCCCCACCGCCGCCGAACCCGTGGCTACCGCCCCCACCGCGGGCGTACGCCACCGCCGGGCTGCTCAGCGTGACGACTCCAGCGACCACAGTTGTCCAGCGACGGGCGCGCACCGGGCTCCCCCTTCAAGAATCCGAGCTGTTCCTTACGAGCCTACAAGCCGGATCGCCCGCACATTCGGCCCGGTCGGACACTTTCGCGCACTGCCCCCGGCTGATCACACAACGTGACAAGGCGGTGCGGTGGCCCGGCTGCCACACCCCCGGCGGGATCGGGTAAGGGCACTCCCCCGCCGGGGCCGGCGGGAACAGGGACCCCTCGGCCTACGCCTCGGCGAGGCGGGCCGCCAGGGCGTCCAGGCCGAGCGAGCCCTGGGCGAGGACGGTGCCGTGCCAGGCCCGGAGGTCGAAGGCGGCGCCCTGGCGGCGGCGGGCCTCCTCGCGGCCCCGCAGCCAGACGCGTTCGCCCAGCTTGTAGCCGATGGCCTGGCCGGGCCAGCCCAGGTAGCGGTCGATCTCGCTGCTGCGGCGCGGGAGTTCGCTGCCGTGGTGGGCGGCCATGAACGCGGTGGCGAGTTCCGGGGTCCAGCGTTCGCCGGGGTGGAAGCCGCTGTCGGCCGGGACGGCGAGTTCCAGGTGCATGCCCAGGTCCACGATCACGCGGATGATCCGGAGCATCTGCTTGTCCAGGTAGCCGAGCCGCCGGGCGGGGTCGGTGAGGAAGCCCAGTTCGTCCATCAGGCGCTCGGCGTACAGCGCCCAGCCCTCCTTGTCGGCGCTGACCGCGCCGAGGGTGATCTGGTAGCTGCTGAGCCGGTCGGCGCAGGCGGTCCAACGGGCGGTCTGGAGGTGGTGGCCGGGGACGCCCTCGTGGTACCAGGTGCTGACGAGCTGCCAGGTCGGGAAGGACCGCCGGCCGAGGGTGGGCAGGTAGGTGCGGCCGGGGCGGCGGAAATCCAGGCTGGGGCCGTTGTAGTAGGGCGCGCCCGAGCTGCCGGGCGGCGCGATCCTGGTCTCGACCCGGCGCAGCGGGCCGGAGATGTCGAAGTGGGTGCCGTCGAGGGCGTCGATCGCCTCGTCGACGACCTGCTGGAGCCAGGCGCGGACGTTCTCCTCGCCCTCGACGGCGTGGCCGTGCCGGTTGAGGTGGTCCATGGCGGCCCGGGGGCCGGCTCCGGGGAGGATGCGGTCCGCCTCGGTGCGCATCTCGGCGACCGTGCGGTGGAACTCCTCCCAGGCCCAGGCGTACGCCTCGGCCGGGTCGATGTCGGCGCCGTTGGCCCAGCGGGCGGAGCGCAGGTAGCGCTCGCGGCCGACGGCGTCCGGGGTGCCGTCGGCGGCGGGCAGGTAGGTGTCGTGCAGCCAGTCGCGGAAGGCCGCGGTGGCGGCGGTGGCACGGTCGGCGGCGGCGTCCAGTTCGGGGCGCAGCCGGGCGGGCCCGGCCGCGGTGAAGCCGTTGAACCAGCTCCCGCCGCCGGAGCGGCCGGTCCAGGCGTCCAGTTGGGCGATGGTCGCGCGGGCCTGCCGGGGTGCGCTCAGCAGTCCCCGGGCGATGCCCTCGATCAGGGTGGCGCGGTAGCCGTCCAGCGCTCCGGGCACGTTGCGCAGCCGGCCGGCGACGGCCGCCCACTGCTCGTCGGTCTCGGTGGGCATCATCGTGAACACGCCCCGCACCTTGTGCAGCGGGGAGTTGACGTTGCGCAGTTGGCGGAGGTGGTCGCCGGCCTCGTGCACGGCGAGTTCGGCGGTGAGCCGCTCCCGCAGCAGCCGGGCGCAGTCCCGGTCGGCGGCTCCGTCCGGGGGCGCGGCGTCGTCGAGCGCGGCCAGCGTCCGCCGCCCGAGTTCGGCGAGCGCCTCGAAGCCCTCCGGCGACAGGTCCGGCTGCCGGTCGTCCTCCGGGTGCAGACCGAGTCTGGTCGAGGTCGCCGGGTCGAGTGCCGCGACCTGGGCGACGTACCTGTCGGCGATGCTGCGGGCGGACTCCGGCGTCTGGGGCATGCCCCCATGCTGGCGCAGCGGCCGAGCCGCCGCCCAGGGCACCTGGGCAGGAGGCTCCGGACGGCGGCTCGGCGGGGTGCCGCGGACTCAGCCCTGGCAGAGGCCGCGGCTGTAGTCGAAGGTCGCGGCGGCCTGCGAGTACTGCCACTGCGGGGCGAGCAGCTGCTGGTCCAGCTGCGCGGCGGCGGTGCGGTTCTCCACGACGTAGCCGAAATCCTGGAGCCAGGCCGGGTAGAGGTTCTTGGAGCCGATGAAGAAGGCGGAGCCGTCGACCGAGACCAGCTTGTGGTGCAGCGCGTACGGGTGGCCGTCGGCCCAGGTCGGGGCGGAGGAGGCCCGGAACGGGGCGAGTTGGAGGTTGCGGCACATCGCGGTCCGGGCCTGCGCCGGGTCGCCGAGGCGGGCGGCGAGCCGGGCCGCGAGGGTGTCGCTGATCTCGTTCAGGGACTTGATCTGCGAGTAGCCGCCGCTGCCGACCGCGCCGCGGTTGCCGGGGTCGCTGACCACGATGCGGACCTTGACCCCGTCGGCGAGCTTGCCCGCGAGCAGGTCGAAGAGCCGGGCGTCGTAGCGGGGCATCGGCGGGCAGGTGCCGGTGACGTCCTGCTGGGAGATGTCGATCCGGCCGGTGGCGCCCGCGATCAGGGCGCGCAGCGCGTTCTCCTCGGGGTTGACCGTCTCGTAGTCGCGGTCGTCGTTGGTGCGGTCGGGCAGGCCGATCGGGCCGCACTTGACGTCGGCGGGCCGGGCCGTCCGGTCGGGGCGGTAGTCGGAGGCGGGGTCCTCGTCGGTGATCCCGACGCCGAGGCCGCCGATCGCGATCACCGGGACGTTTCCGGTGGCGGGCACCTGCCCGACCGCCGGGTTGCGGCGCTTCTCCAGGTCGGGGGTGCAGCTCGCGCCGTTGGTGGAGGCGTACCACGCGGCCGAGAGGACCCCGGTGTTGCGGCAGGTCCAGTCCCACAGGGTGTCCAGGTACGCACCGGCGGAGGCGGCGGCCGGGCCGGTGAGCGCGAGGTCGACGTCGGTGACCGGGTGGGCGGTGTCGAGGTAGTCGCCCTTCCAGTTGTTGATGCCGCCGGTGATGACGCTCTGCCCGTCCACCACCAGCAACTTGGAGTGGTTCCAGGAGAACGCGGTCTTCGCGGTGGTCATCGAGGCGACCTCGATGGTGACGCGGCCGGCGGCGCTGCCGAGCCGGGCCACCAGGTCGTCCCGGTACTTGGAGGGCAGCGCGGTGATGTTGAGCAGCGGCGCGGCGCCGGCGAGGACCCGCACGTGCGGGGTGTTCCCGGCGGCCACCGAGGCCTTGAGGCCGTCGGCGATGGCGTCCTGGAACGCACCGTCCGGGAACGGGGCGAGAGTTGATATGTCGACGGTCCGGGTGGCCCGTCCGATGTTCTCCCGCATCTTGTCGAGCAGCTGCTCGGTGCCGGTCCGCTCGGTGCAGGAGGCGTCGCCCCAGCAGCCCGGCGTCTGCAGCAGCCACCCGCCCGGGTTCCCGGCCGGTGCGTCGAGGCGGTTGCCGGCCGTCCGCTGCCAGACCGTTCCCTCCAGCCCGGGCGACACCTGACGCAGCGTCCGCTCCACCGCGTCCAGGTACGGAGTGGCATCGGCGGGCGAGGCCGGCACGGCCGGAACGGTCGACGCCGGCACCGGGGCCGGGTCGGCGAAGGCGGGAGCGACGGGCAGCGCACCGACGGCGGCGGCGAGGGCCAGCGCGGTGCCGGCCAGACGGCGGCCGGAGCGGCGGGAGTGAGGAGAGAGCACGTACGAGTCCTTCATGCGAGGCCGGGGACGTTCACCCGGACGACACCCTTAAATTACCCTAAAGTAACCAAATCTGCTGTCAGGGCCCCATCAATGCCGGCAACTCGACCGCACACCAACCGACTTCACGCCACCTCACCCTGATGGCCACTCAGCCGCCGAAGGCAAAGAGGCCCCCGCACCGATCCGGTGCGGGGGCCTCCCGTGCCAAGGTCCGGTCAACTCCAGAGCTGGGCGTCCTTGTTGTAGGTGTAGTCGAGCACGTCGGAGTAGCCCGCCCGGTAGTAGTCCCAGGTCCCGTCGTCCGCGACCACGGCCACCGTCTGCCCGGTGTTGTTGACCAGCGAGGCGGCGTTGTCCGCCACGGTCTGCCCCCAGCCGGCGCCGTTGTTGCCCCAGTGGCCGAAGTGGGCGCTGCGCAGGTCGACGGTCTGCCCGACCGACCAGTTCTCCCACGCGCCCCAGCCGTACTGCGGCGAGTGGAAGTAGAGGCACACGTTCCCGCTCGGGCAGGCCTCCGCCCCGGTCGGCTGGGACGCGGCCGACGCACCCCCCGTCGCCATGCCCGTCGCTCCGAGCGTCAACGCCACCACGGCGGCGACCTCGGCCGTACGGCGTCCGATCCTGATCCGCATTGCGTCCCCCCTGGAAATCCACGGTGCCCGACGAACCGGCGGCCGACGGCCCTGAGCGGACCCCCGGCCGAACCCGCGCAAGGCTCGCACGATCGGCCCCGCCCCGCCAGAAGTGCCGACGCCTCCGCTTGTGTGGACTTCTCGGCCCGGCACCGCCCCCGGACGCAAAAAAGCCGGGGCCGACGCACCAAGTGCGCCGACCCCGGCTCCTACTGAGTAGCGGGGACAGGATTTGAACCTGCGACCTCTGGGTTATGAGCCCAGCGAGCTACCGAGCTGCTCCACCCCGCGTCGATGTCTCCACCATAGACCACGGCCGGGCGAAAACGGAAATCGGTTTCCCGAGGGGCCCGTCGCGCCGGCCGGACGCCGGTGGAGACACGACCGGCGCCGTCAGCAGATCCGCGGGAGCTGCTCGCCCAGCGGCAGGTCCACCACCCGGGTGCCGCCGAAGCCGGTGCGGGCGACGACCATCCCGGGGTGGTCCTCGACGCACTCGCCGATCACCACCGCCTCCGCGCCCAGCGGGTGGGCCCGCATCGCGGCGAGCACGGCGTCCGCCTCGGTGCGCGGGACGAAGGCCACCAGCTTGCCCTCGTTGGCGATGTACATCGGGTCCAGGCCCAGGATCGCGCAGGCGTTGGCCACCGGGTCCGGGACGGGGACGGCGCGTTCGCTCACCACCACGCCCACCCCGGCCGCCGCCGCGATCTCGTTGAGCGCCGCCGCCAGCCCGCCCCGGGTGGGGTCCCGCAGCACGTGCAGGTCGAGGGTCGCCCCGAGCATGGCGTCCACCAGACCGCCGAGCGCCGCGCAGTCGCTGCGCACCTCGACCCCGAACTCCAGCCCCTCCCGGACGCTCATGATCGCCACCCCGTGCAGCCCGATCGGCCCGCTGACGATCACCACGTCGCCCGGGCGGGCCCGCTGCGGCCGGATGTCGACCCCGGCCGGGACGAGCCCGATGCCGGCGGTGTTCAGGTAGACGCCGTCGCCGTGCCCGGCCTCGACCACCTTGGTGTCGCCGGTGGCCACCTCCACCCCGGCGGTGCGGGCGGCCGCGCCGAGCGCCCGGGCCACCCGGTCCACCACGGCCAGCTCCACCCCCTCCTCCAGGATGAAGCCGCAGGACAGGTAGGCCGCCCGGGCCCCGCTCATGGCCAGGTCGTTGACGGTGCCGTTGACGGCGAGGTCGCCGATGCAGCCACCGGGGAAGAACAGCGGCCGCACCACGTAGGAGTCGGTGGAGAACGCCAGCCGGGCGCCGCCCAGTTCGAGCACGGCGGAGTCGCCGAGACCGGCCAGCGCCCGGCTGCCGTAGGCGGGGGCGAAGATGTTCTCCACCAGCTCGGCGGACATCGCCCCACCGCCGCCGTGCCCCATCACCACCCGGGGGTGGTCGCGCAGCGGCAGCGGGCAGCTCCAGCCGGAGAGGTCCGGCACACCGGCCGCACCGACGCCGCCGGACGCTTCGATGAGCAGGTCGGTGTCAGCCAACGGGGCTCGCCTCCTGGACGGGGCTCGGCGTGCTCGGCCCGGTCGGCGTGCTCAGCCGCCGGTAGAGGTAGTACGCGGCGCAGGCCCCCTCGCTGGAGACCATGGTGGCGCCGAGCGGGGTGCGCGGGGTGCAGACGGTACCGAAGGCCTCGCACTCGTGGGGCTTGAGCAGCCCCTGGAGCACCTCGCCGGCCCGGCACGCGGCGGGTTCGCTGGTCCGGACGCCCCCGACGTCGAAGCGGTGCTCGGCGTCGTGGTCCCGGTAGCGCGGTGAGAGCCGCCAGCCGCTCTGCGGGATGACGCCGATGCCGCGCCAGGCCCGGTCGGTCACCTCGAAGACGTCCTCCAGCATGGCGCGGGCCGCCGGGTTGCCCTCGGGGCGGACGGCCCGCGGGTAGGCGTTGTCGACGGTGTGCTCGCCGCGCTCCAACTGCCGTACGGTGCGCCGGATCCCCTCCAGGATGTCGAGCGGCTCGAAGCCGGTGACGACGATCGGGACCCGGTGGCGCTCGGCCAGCGCGGGGTACTCCTCGGTGCCCATCACGCTGCACACGTGCCCGGCGGCCAGGAAGGCCTGGACCCGGCACTCCGACGAATCCATGATCGCCTCGATCGCCGGGGGCACCCGGACGTGCGAGACCAGCATGCTGAAGTTGCGCAGGCCCTGCTTGCGGGCCAGGTGGACGGCCATCGCGTTCGGCGGGGCGGTGGTCTCGAAGCCGATGCCGAAGAAGACCACCTCCCGGTCCGGGTTCTCCCGGGCGATCCGCAGCGCGTCGAGCGGCGAGTACACCACCCGGACGTCGCCGCCCTCGCCCCGGACCCGGAACAGGTCGCGGTCGGTGCCGGGAACCCGCAGCATGTCGCCGAAGGAGCAGAAGATCACCCCGGGGCGGGCGGCGATGGCCAGCGCCCGGTCGATCACCTCCAGCGGGGTGACGCACACCGGGCACCCCGGCCCGTGGATCAACTCGACCTCGTCCGGCAGGAGTTGGTCGATGGCGTGCCGGATGATGCTGTGCGTCTGGCCGCCGCACACCTCCATCAGCGCCCACGGCCGGGTGACCGTCGCCCTGATGTCGGCGAGCAGGCCCTCGGCCAGCTCGGGGTTGCGGAACTCCTCCAGGTACTTCACCGTCCCGCCTCCTCGACCGCCGCGGGGTTGCCCGCAGCCTCCCACGGATCTCCGAACTCCTCCTGCAGCAGCCCGAGTTCCTCGAACAGCTCCAGGGTCCGCCGGGCCGACTCCTCGTCCAGGCGCTGCAACGCGAACCCCACGTGGACGATGGCGTACTCCCCCACCGCCAGGTCGGGCAGGTACTCCAGGCAGACGTCCTTGACCACCCCGCCGAAGTCCATCACCGCCATCCTGGTCCCGTCGCGTTCCTCGATCTCCGTCACCCTGCCGGGCACCGCCAGACACATCCGCTGTCACTCCTCCCGGGCGGCCGACGACCGGCCGGCCACCATCAGCTGGCCGAGCGCCAGCCCTCCGTCGTTGGGCGGCACCCGGCGGTGCCGCAGCACGGTGAAGCCGTCCTCCCCCAGGCCGCTCGCGCAGGCCGAGGAGAGCAGCGCGTTGGCGAAGACCCCGCCGCTCAGCGCCACCGTCGAGATCCCGTACTCCCGGCGGACGTTCGCGCAGACCCGCCGGACGGCCCCGGCGACCGCGCGGTGGAAGCGGGCGGCGATCAGCCCGGTCGGCGCGCCCGCCGCCAGGTCCGCCAGCACCCCGGCCAGCACCGGCCCGGGTTCGACGGTCCAGCCGCCCGCGCGCTCCGCCAGCCCGAAGGCGTAGCCCGCCGCCGGGCCGGTCTCCGCCGGGCCGAACTCCACTGCGGCCGCCTCCAGTTCGATCGCCGCCTGGGCCTCGTACCCGGCCCGGTGGCAGACCCCGGCGAGCGAGGACACCGCGTCGAACAGCCGGCCCATGCTGGAGGTCGGCACGCAGTTCAGTCCGCGCTCCAACTGCTGCTCCAGCAGCCGCAGTTCGTCCTCCGGGCAGGCCAGCACCGGCGGCAGCCCGGCCGCCCAGGGCAGCCCGGCGGCGCGCAGGTGGGCGAGCGCCGCCCGGTACGGGCGCTCGACCGCGGCGTCGCCGCCCGGCAGCGGCACGTAGCCGAGGTGGGCGACCCGGCGGTACCCGTCGTAGTCGGCCAGCAGCACCTCACCGCCCCAGATCGCGCCGTCCTCGCCGTAGCCGGTCCCGTCGAAGGCGATGCCGAGGACCGGCCGCCCGCCGTCCAGGCCGTGTTCGGCCAGCACGGCGGCGACGTGGGCGTGGTGGTGCTGCACCCGGCGCACCGGCCGGCCGGCGGCGGTGCGCTCGGCGTGGTGCAGCGAGCGGTAGCCGGGGTGCCGGTCGGCGACCAGCAGTTCGGGCCGCACCCCGCTGACCAGGCCTAGTTGCCCCACCGCCCGGTCGAAGGCGCGCAGGGTGGCCAGGTCGTCCATGTCGCCGATGTGGCCGGACAGCCAGGCGTAGCCGTCGCGGGCGAGCGCGAAGGTGTTCTTGAGGTCGCCGCCGACCGCCAGCACCGGCCGGACGGGCACCGGCAGCGGGAGCGGAAGCGGGGCGTACCCGCGCGAGCGGCGCAGCGGCAGCAGCTCGCCGTCCACCACCCGTACCACCGAGTCCTCACAGGGCACGTGGATCGGCCGGTCGTGGCCGAGCCAGCCGTCGACCAGCGGGGCGAGCGCGCTCAGCGCGTGCCGGTCGTCGGTGACGATCGGCTCGCCGGAGAGGTTGGCACTGGTCATCACCAGCAGGTCGGGCCCGGGGGCGGCGAGCAGCAGGTGGTGCAGCGGGGTGTACGGGAGCATCACCCCGAGGTCGGGGCTGCCCGGGGCGACCGCCGGGAGCTGCGCCGCGAAGCCCCCGGGGCGGCGCAGCAGGACGATCGGCCGGACGGCGCCGGTGAGCAGTTCCCGTTCGACCGGCCCGACCGTGGTCAGCGCCTCGACGGTGGCGAGGTCGCGGGCCATCACCGCGAAGGGCTTGTCGCCGCGCCGCTTGCGCCGCCGCAGCAGGGCGACGGCCGCGGCGTCGCGCGCGTCGCAGGCCAGGTGGTAGCCGCCGATGCCCTTGACGGCGAGGACCGCCCCGTCGGCGAGCAGCCGCCGGGCCTCGCCGAGCGCGTCCTCACCGTCGAGGTCGGCGCGTCCGGGCACGGTGAGGGTGAGCCGCGGCCCGCAGGCGTGGCAGGCGACGGGCTGGGCGTGGAAGCGGCGGTCGGCCGGGTCGGTGTACTCCCGGGCGCAGTCCGCGCACATCGGGAAGCCCGCCATCGTGGTGTTGGCCCGGTCGTACGGCAGGCCGGTGACGATGGTGTGCCGGGGGCCGCAGTTGGTGCAGCTGATGAACGGGTGCCGGTGGCGCCGGTCGGCGGGGTCGGCGAGTTCGGCCAGGCAGTCGGCGCAGACGGCGACGTCGGGCGGGATCAGGGTGGCCCGGGGCCCGTCGGTGCGGGAGGGGGTGATGGCGAACCCGGTGGCGCCGGTGGCGGCGAGCGGCGCGTGCTCGACGGAGGCGACCTGGGCGAGCGGCGGGGCGTCGGCGGCGACCCGGCGGCAGAAGGCGTCCAGGGCGGCCGGGCTGCCCTCGACCTCGGCGAGGACGCCCTCCCCGGTGTTGGTGACGCTGCCGGCCAGGCCGAGTTCCCCGGCCAGCGCGAAGACGAAGGGCCGGAAGCCGACGCCCTGCACCAACCCCCGGACGGCGACCCGCCGTCGTTCGCGGTCGAGCGCCGTCACGGCGTCCCCGGCACGGCGTGCGAGTGCTCCGCGTGCGAGTGCCCGGCGTGGGAGTGCTCCGCGTGCGCCTGCCCCGCGTGGGCGTGCTCGCCCTGCCCGGCCGCCATCACCGGCCGGTGCGGCACGGCGCCGTCCAGCACCGCCAGCGCCCGGTCCAGCAGCGCCCCCACACCGTCCCCGGTCCGGGCCGAGGTGGGCACCACCTCCACCCCGGGGTTGACCCGCTGGACGTTCGCCAGGAACGCCGCCTCGTCGAACTCGGCCGCCGCGGCGAGGTCCGCCTTGGTCACCAGCACGAGGTTGGCCAGCCCGAACGCGGTCGGGTACTTGAGCGGCTTGTCCTCGCCCTCGGTGACCGAGGCGAGCACGACCCGCAGCGATTCCCCGAGGTCGTAGGAGGCCGGGCAGACCAGGTTGCCGACGTTCTCCACGAACAGCAGCCGGCAGTCCTGCGGCAGCCAGCCGTCCAGGTGCCCGGCGAGCATCCGCGCCTCCAGGTGGCAGAGCCCGTCGGTGAGCACCTGCTTCACCGGTGCGCCCGAACGGGCCAGCCGCAGCGCGTCGTTCTCGGTGGCGAGGTCGGCGGTGAGCGCGGCGACCGGGATCCCGCGCCGCCGGGCCAGCCCCAACTCGGCTTCCAGCAGGGCGGTCTTGCCGCTGCCGGGGCTGGAGAGCAGGTTGACGGCGACCGTCCCGCGGGCGGTCAGTGCGGCCCGCAGCTCGTGGGCGCTGTCGTCGTTGCGGGCGAGCACCGCCCGGCGGAGGTCGACCGTGTGGCCCGACTGGCACATCGGTTTCAGCCTTTCTGTTCGGCCGGGACGCCGGGGCCGGCGGCCCACTCGACGTCGAGGATCTGGAGCTCGCGCCCGGCGAGCAGCTCGACGCCCACGCCGGAGCGGCAGTCCGGGCAGCCGAGGTCCGGCGGCATGCCGACGGCCCATTCGACGGCGCAGGGCGAGCAGCGGGCGCGTGCCTCGACGGCCTCGGTGTCCAGCACCGCGCCCTCCACCAGCGTTCCGGCGCAGGCGAGTTCGAAGCAGAAGTCGAGGGCTTCGGGCACCACGCCCGCCAACTCGCCGACCTGGAGCCGGACCCGGGCCACGCCGGGGGCCCGGTGTTCGCGCGCGGCCGTGTCCACCTGCTCGACCACGGCGGCGGCGATCGACATCTCGTGCATCGGTCCCTTCCCACGGCGGGCGGCAACGCGCCCCATTACAGGGGGCGGTGGCGGCGACGGCTCGAAGCCGCGCCGCCACCCGGTCCGGGGCTGCACCGTTCGCAGCAATCCGCGGCTCACATCCGCGAGATCCTCAGGTACCGCTTGAGGTCCGGCAGGCTCTGCCAGACCAGTGCGCCGATCCCCGCCAGCAGGGCCGCGCAGAACAGTTTCCTCAGCATGGTGTTGTCCTCCTCTCGGACTCCGCACTCACCGGGTCCGGACTTGACGCATCCGCCCGCACCGCCTCCTCGACGGCCGCCAGCACCATCCGGACGGCCCCGTCCACGGCGGAGGCCACCGGCTCGCTCAGCCCGATGCCCTCCTCCAGCGAGGCCGGCTCGCACCCGACCACCAGCACCCGCCCGGGCGGTTCGGCCCCGGTGCCGGCGGCCAGCGTGGCGAGCAGCCCGAGCACGGCGTCCGGTCCCATCCGGTGCCCGTCCAGGGCGGGCGCCTCCAGCGGCTCGGCGGCCGCCTCGATGAGGTAGAGGGTGCCGGGCGGGCCGCCCCGGCAGGTGGCGTCCACCAGCACGGCCGTCCGGTAGCCGTCGAGCAGCCGGTACGCGAGGTCGACGCCGCGCACCCCGACGTCGACCGCCTCGACGCCGTCCGGCAGCTCGACGCCGGCCAGCCGCCGGACGGCCTCCACGCCGAACCCGTCGTCGCCGAGGAAGATGTTGCCGACCCCGGCGACCAGCACCGCGCCGCCGCTCACGACTCCTCCAGCGGGGTGACCTCGTCCGGCTGGAAGTAGCGGAACCGCCCCTGGGCCCGCCACAGGTCGGCGCCCGGGTCGTCCTCGACCGTGACGGCGAGGTGCACCGAGCCGTCGACGTCGTGCAGCACGGCTTCCACGAGGGCGGTGCGCCCGTCCAGGAAGAGGTCCTGGGCGTCGGTGCGCCGCCGCCCGGGCCGCAGCAGCACCCGGCTGCCCGCGCCGACCTGCCGGCCGTCGACCAGCACCTTGTCCCGCTCGGGGTCGACCGCCGGATCGTTGCCGGGGTCCCACCAGGGCTGTTCGGAGTCCGTCCCGGAGCCGGTGATCTCGCGCAGGCCGCGGACGGCGCCGTGCAGCCGTTCCAGCACCTCGGGCGGCATGGACTCGGCGAGGTCGATCACCGCCCCGGCCCGGTCGTCGGTGCCCCGGGCCTCGCGCTTCTCGTCCTCGGTCAGCGCCGCCGTGCGCAGCGCCAGGATCTCGTCGATCTCGGTGGCGTCGTAGAGGGTGCCGAGGCTCTCCGGGGCGATCCGCGGGTGGTCCTCCAGGATGATCGGCGAGGAGAGCATCACCTGGTACCCGCCGTCCGGTCCGGCCAGCACCGGCCAGGTGCGGTCGTTGCGGCACCGCTCGACGGCCGGGCGGGCCCACTCGGGCGGGTCGGTGACCGAGACGAAGCGGCCGTGCTCCAGCCCGAGCAGCAGGTGGGCGGAGACCAGCGAGCGCGCCAGCGCCTCCTCCCGCCCGGCCTTGCGGCGCGGTGTCCAGGCGGAGACGTTCTCCACCTCGGCGGTCAGCCGCTGCGCCCGGTACGGGCCGGGCAGTTCCTTCATCCGCAACCGGACCAGCCCGTCGACCTGTTCGCGCCGCCGCACCAGCCGGCCGACGGCGCTGCCGTGCTCGTGCACCAGCTCGGTGGAGCCGACGCCCGGCAGTCGGAAGTCGCGCTGCACCCCGGCACCGGTCAACTCCTCGACGGACACCAGCAGTTCGATCCGCTCTTCGACGCCCTCGTCCCATTCGACCAGCACCCGGTCGGCCAGCTCCAGCCGTTCCACCGGCTCGAACCCGCCGCCGTCGGTGGCCCGTTCGACGGTGCGCCGCTGGACCCGCAGGAACCGCAGCTCGACCGCGAGCCGGTCGCCCTGCCGCGCCTCCGTGACGCACTCGGTGCGCTGGTGCGAGTGCTCGCCGCCCTGCCGGGTGTACTCGGGCGGCACCAGCACGCCGAACTGCCAGCGCAGTTGGTTCTTGGCGGCGGACGCGCGGTACGGGTAGAGCACGTAGCCCTCCAGCAGCACCGCGTCGGCGATCTGCCGGGCGCCCGCGAAGCCGCGCTCGATCCCCTCGGGGAGCTCGACCGTGAACCCGCTCACCGGACTCCCTCCCGCACCGCCGCGGTGGCGAGCAGGTCGCGCACCGTCGCCTCCCAGGAGGGCAGCGCCCGCCGGGAGCGGTGCGCCAGCAGCTCGTCCATCAGGTCCTCCGGCAGTCGCAGCCAGCCGCAGCCGGGGAAGTGCTGGTCGACGGCCTCCCGCCAGACCCGGGCCGGCATCCGCACCCGGGCCTCCTGGTCCCAGGGCACCGGGGTGACCTGGAACCCGCCGGGGCCGGCGAACGCGGTGCCGGAGAAGAGCAGCAGCAGCGGCACCTCACCGCCCTCCAGGGCCCGGAAGTACCGGGCGCAGGCGACCTCCAGGTCGTAGCTGCACGGCACCACGAGGTCGGCCTCGGTCTCGCCGGTGAAGCCGGGCACCAGCAGCGGCACGGTGGCGAACTGGATCGGGTTGAGCGTGCTCCCCCAGCGCTCCCGCTCCCCGAACAGGTCGCCCAGCCGCTCCCCCTCGGCCTCGCCGTAGGGCCGGCGGGCGGGTTCGATCCGCAGCTGGCACTGCAGGGCGAGGGCGTGCACCCGGGTGTCGGCGGGCCCGGTGATCCGCAGCCGGAACACCAACGTGGGCCCGGCCGCGTACGGGTCGGAGCGCACGCCGGTGCAGGCGAAGCCGAGCTTCGTCATGCCGTCACCGCCGCGGTCAACGGGCGGGCCCGGAGGGCCAACCGGCCGAAGAAGGCGTCGAGTTCGGCCCGGGCCTCGGCGCCGCCGTCGAAGCCGTGCCAGCACCGGCGGAGCCGGCCGACCAGCTCGTAGCAGACGTCGATCGGCACCAGGTAGCAGGCGACCCGGCCGTCGGTGCGGCGCAGCAGCAGCGCCTCGACGTCCGGTTCCAGGGCGGCGGCCAGCCGGCTGCTGCCGAGGGCGCGCTGCCAGGCCTCCTCGTCGACCTCGCTCTCGGTGGCGCCGGCCGGGCCGGGGTAGAAGGCGAGCAACCGGTCCAGCACGGCGTTGCGGAACAGGAAGACGGTGCCGACCGGGACGCCGAGCACCGACCAGACCCGCTCGTCCACCGCGCCGTCCGGATCGTGCAGGTAGCGGTCCGGCATCGTGCGGTAGCGGCCGCCGGCCGCGCCGTGCTGCTGGAACAGCAGGCCGCAGGCGGTGCAGGTGCAGGCCAGGGAGCGTTCCTCGACGTCCACCAGGTGGCGGTGGCCGGGCGGCAGGTCGTGGCCGCAGAGGCCGCACTGCTCGGGCCGCGGGGGCGCCGGCTCGCGCAGCCGGCGCAGCAGGGCGGTCCCGTCGCGGGAGACCCTCCGGGTGTTCATCGCGCCTCCGCGGGCTGGGGCGGGCGAGTGCCGATCTGGAGCAGCTGGGGGGCGCGCTCCAGGTCCAGGGCCGTCACCTCGGGGGCGTGGCAGGCGAGGGCGGCCTCCACCTCCTGCTCGCCGCAGCCGCACCCGGAGGCGGTGCGGCGCAGCCGCAGGGTGCCGGTCTCCGGGGCGAAGCCGAGCACCTCGATCCGCTCGGGCAGGTTGGCGAGCGCCCGGTCGATCCGGGCGGTGACGTCCTCGGGGTGGAGGTCGTGCAGGAGCAGCAGTCCGGCCACCGCCGGGTCGTCCAGCATCCGTTCCAGGGCGGGCGGGGGCAGCGCGGGGACCAGTCGGGCCAGGCCCTCGCCGTAGAACTCCATGAGCTCGCGGACGAGTTGCTCGCCGGCCTGTTCGGCGTCGCTGCCGGCCAGGGCGTCCAGGGCCTGCTGGATCCGCTGCCCGGTCTGCTCGGCCGTCATGCGGTGAGCCCGCTCAGGCCGGTGGGGACGTGCATGGTCTTGAGGGTGCGGCCGTTGCCGACGTACATGTGCACGCCGCAGGGCAGACAGGGGTCGAAGCTGCGCACGGCGCGCATGATGTCGATGCCCTTGAAGTTCTCCGGGGAGTTCTCCTCGAAGATCGGCGTGTTCTGCACCGCGTCCTCGTACGGGCCGGGGGTGCCGTAGCTGTCGCGCACGCTGGCGTTCCACGGGGTGGGCGGGTACGGGTGGTAGTTGGCGATCTTGCCGTCGCGGATCACCATGTGGTGCGAGAGCACGCCGCGCACGGCCTCGGTGAAGCCGCAGCCGATCGACTCGTCCGGCACCTCGAAGCGCTCCCAGGTCTGGGTGCGCCCGGCGCGGACCTCTTCGAGCGCCTTCTCGGCGAAGTGCAGGGCGGCGGCGGCCGCGTAGGCCTGGAAGTAGGTGCGGGCGCGGTTGCGCTCGATGGCGTTGCTCCACTGCGGGATCTTCCACTCGAAGGTGACCTCGGGCTTGGTCATCGAGCGGGGCAGGTTGATCCGGACGCTGTGGCCGGTGGCCTTGATGTAGCCGATGTCGACCAGGCCGGACAGCGCGGTGGACCACAGCCGGGCGATCGGGCCGCCGCCGGTGTCGAGGGCGAGGTGCTCCTTGCCGTCGAACCAGCGCGGGGACATCACCCAGCTGTACTTGTCGTCGAAGTTGCGCTTCTGCGGCTGCGGGATGGTGTGCTGGTTCCACGGGTGCCGGGGGTCGACGGGGTTGCCCAGCGGGTCGTGGGTGACGAACAGTTCCTTGCCCTGCCAGTCCTCGTAGTAGGAGCTGCCGAGCAGGATCCGGATGCCGAGGTTGATCTCGGTGAGGTCGTTGGTGACCAGCTTGCCGTCGACCACGACGCCGGGGGTGACGAACATCCGCCGCCCCCAGTCCGTCATGTTGCGGTACGTGAAGTCGCAGTGGTCCGGGTCGTTGAGGCTGCCCCAGCAGCCGAGCAGCACCCGGCGCCGGCCGACCTCCTCGTAGCCGGGCAGGGCCTGGTAGAAGAAGTCGAAGAGGTCGTCGTGCAGCGGCACGACCTTCTTCATGAACTCGACGTAGCGCATCAGCCGGGTCAGGTAGTCGGTGAACAGCTGCACGGTGGCGACGGTGCCGACGCCGCCCGGGTAGAGCGTGGAGGGGTGCACGTGGCGGCCCTCCATCAGGCAGAACATCTCCCGGGTGTAGCGGCTGACCTGGAGCGCCTCGCGGTAGAACTCGCCCTCGATCGGGTTGAGCGAGCGCATGATGTCGGCGATGGTCTTGTAGCCGTGGTCGCCGGCGTGCGGGGCCTCGGTGCGTTCGGCCAGTTCCAGGACGCCGGGGTTGGTCTCGCGGACCATCTTCTCGCAGTAGTCGACCCCGACCAGGTTCTCCTGGAAGATGTTGTGGTCGAACATGTACTCGGCCGCCTCGCCGAGGTTGATGATCCACTCCCCCAGGCGCGGGGGCTTCACGCCGTACGCCATGTTCTGGGCGTAGACCGAGCAGGTGGCGTGGTTGTCGCCGCAGATCCCGCAGATCCGGCTGGTGATGAAGTGGGCGTCGCGCGGGTCCTTGCCGCGCATGAAGACGCTGTAGCCGCGGAAGACCGACGAGGTGCTGTAGCACTCCGCGACCCGCTTCTGCTTGAAGTCGATCTTCGTGTGGATGCCCAGGCTGCCCACGATCCGGGTGATCGGGTCCCACGACATCTCGGTCAGGCCGCTGCCGTCGCCGGCCGCCCTGGTCATCGGTGTTGCCATCGTCTCTGGGTGTCCTTGTCTAGGGGTCTACGGGTTCGGCGGGGTCGGCGGGGTTCGACGGACCGGGCGGTGGCCGACGCGGGCCGCACACCGGGGGGTGTGCGGCCCTCCCCCGTCACCAGGGCGGGCGGTAGCCCGTGGTCAGGTGACGCCCGGTACGGCGCCACTTCGGTTCCTTGTCGACGGTCTTCTGGGTGATCGCGCGCAGCCGGCGGATCAGCGAGCCGTACGCGGCACTGGCACCCGTCGAGACGCGCGATCCGGGCGGCGGGTCCATGAAGGGCATGAACTTGTCGGGGAAGCCCGGCATGGTGCAGGCGATGCAGATGCCGCCGACGTTCGGGCAGCCGCCGACGCCGTTGATCCAGCCGCGCTTGGTGACGTTGCACTTGACGACGGGGCCCCAGCAGCCGAGCCGCACCAGGCACTCGGGGGTGCCGTAGTCGGTGGCGAACTGGCCCTGCTCGTAGTACCCGCCGCGGTCGCAGCCCTCGTGCACGGTGGCGCCGAACAGCCAGGCGGGCCGCAGCTTGTCGTCCAGCGGGATCATCGGCGCCGAGCCCGCCAGTTGGTACAGCAGGTAGGTGAGCGTCTCGGCGAAGTTGTCGGGCTGGATCGGGCAGCCCGGCACGCAGACGATCGGCAGCCCGGCCTTGGACTTCCAGTCCCAGCCGAGGTAGTCCGGCACGCCCATCGCGCCGGTCGGGTTGCCGGCCATCGCGTGGATGCCGCCGTACGTGGCGCAGGTCCCGATCGCCACCACGGCGGTCGCCTTGGAGGCGAGCCGGTCCAGCCACTCACTGGTGGTGATGGGCTGGCCGGTGGCGGGGTCGTCACCGAAGCCGCACCAGTAACCCTCCTTCTTGATCTTCTCGTTGGGGATCGACCCCTCGACGACCAGCACGAAGGGTTCGAGCTCGCCGCGGTCGGCCTTGAAGAACCACTCGACGAAGTTGTCGGCGCCCTGGACCGGCCCGCACTCGAAGTCGATCAGCGGCCAGTGCACCGCGATCTTCGGCAGACCGGGCAGCACGCCGGTGACGATCTCCTCGATGCTCGGCTGCATCGCGGCGGTCAGCGAGACGGAGTCCCCGTCACAGCTGAGGCCGGCGTTGATCCAGAGAATGTGCACCACGTCGGTGTCGGTTGTTGCAGCACCCATGAGGATGCCTCCTCGGGGATGGGAGCCGGACGAAAATGGCTCGGACCCAGTCATAGCAACGCTTCGGGCCTTCCGCCGGTCCACCGACCCGGCGGGACCGCCCGGCACGCGCAAGCCGGGCGCGGCCGTTCGGGTCACGGCTCGGCGCGGAGCCCGGCGGGCACCGGCTGCTTGCGCACGAACGCGGACCGCAGCACGTGGTACGGCGATTCGGGTGTGAAGAACTGCCGGCGCATCACCGCGAGCTCCTCCGCCCGGTACGCCTCCAGCGGCTTCGTCCGCTCGTCGGCCTCGCGCGCCGCCTTCTTCGCCGCGATCCGCCGGTGGACGGACGGCGAGGCGGCCAGCAGCCCCGCCAGCCGGGCCGTGTGCGCCCCGAACTCCTCCGGCCCGGCGTCGAGCACCCGGTCGACCAGGCCGATCCGCTCGGCGGCCGCGGCGGACACCGGCAGGGCCCGCCCGGTCAGCCGCTCCGCCTGCGCCGCGCCCACCCGGCGCGGCAGGGTGTACGTCCAGTACTCCGAGCCGTGCAGCCCCATCAGCCGGTAGTGCGGGTTGAGCACCGAGCCGGCCCGGCACCACACCTCGTCGGCGGCCAGCGCCAGCATCACCCCGCCGGCCGCGGCGTTCCCGCCGACGGCCGCGACCACCAGCCGGTCGGTGGTGGTGAGCACCTCGGCGACCAGGTCGTCCATCGCGGTGATGTTCGCCCAGGACTCGGCGGCCGGGTCCGGCGCGGCCTCGATCACGTTGAGGTGGATGCCGTTGGAGAAGAAGTCCCGGCCGCCGCCGAGCACCAGCACCGTGGTCGGGCGGCCGAGCGCGAAGCGGTACGCGGCCAGCAGTCGGCGGCAGTGCTCGGCGGACATCGCCCCGCCGGGGAAGGAGAACCGCAGGAAGCCCACCGGGCCGTCCTCGTGGTAGCCCAAGTCCGACCAGCCCGGGTGCTCGCCCTCGTCCGCCGTCAGCGGCGCCGGGTGCTCCGGCAGGGGCGGCAGCAGGGCGCCGAGCGCCGTCACCGCCGGGAGCTTGATTGTCGCGGGCCCGCCCGGCGTGCGGCGGCGGCGCAGTTCGGGGAGCCACACTGCGCCGTCCGGGGTAGCCCGGCACACCGCGCCGGCCCGGGTGGCGAGCAGCTCGCCCGGGCGGCCGCGCAGCAGCGGCTCCCGGTGGCCGCCGTGCAGGTACCACTCAGCGCCGCACAGCACGTCCAGCACCCCGGGGCGGGAGTCCGCGGCGCGCAGCCGGCGCAGCACCTCCTCGGTGGGGTCGGCCGTCCAGTCGATCCGGCGCTCCGCCTGGCGCAGCGGCGGCCGGGTGCGCACCGTCCCGTGCCAGCCGGGGCCGTGCTGCGGCTGCGGGGCGTGGCTTCCGGAGGCGAAGCGTTCCACGGCGAGCAGCGCGGCCGTGACGGCGGCGTCGGCGACCTCGTTGCGGTAGAGGTCGCTCTTGCCGCGCTCCGGCAGCCGGCAGGGCGCCCAGGCCCAGACCGGTCCGGCGTCCATCTCCGCCTCGGCCTGGAGCACCGTGACGCCCCATGCGGTGCGGCCCTCCTGGACCGCCCGGTCCAGCGAGGACGGGCCGCGGTCGCCCGGCGGGCCGGGGTGGACGACCAGGCAGGTGAGCTGCTCCCAGAGCGTGCGCGGGATCGCGCTGCGGAGCATCGGCGCGAGCACGAGATCCGGCCGCAGCCGGGCCACCGTCGCCAGCAACTCCTCGTCGTCACCCGCCAGTTGGACGTCGACGCGGTGGCCGCGGTCGCGCAGTTCGGCGTGCAGCCGCTGGCTGAGGCTGTTGAACGCGCTGGCGAGGAGCAGGATCCGCATGTCCGCCTCCGACGGTGAGGGCCCGGGGATTCCGGCGATCATCGCCTCCGCCCGATCCGCCTCCGGGCCCGTCGCCCCCGCCGCGCCGCCCGTTCACCCGAGCGGCGGGGCACCGCCCGGGAGCGCCCGCTCCCGCTCAGGCGGGTTCCTGGCCTCGGCGGCGGCGCAGGCCGAGCAGCAGCAGGGCGGTGAGCGCCGCCGTGGCGATGCCCTCGGCCCAGGCGGCCAGGGTCTTGTCGGCGAACCAGATCGGCTCGTACATGTTCGGCAGCGGTCCGAGGGTGCCGACGTCGACGTAGCGGTAGAGCAGCAGGGCGCCGAGGCCGGAGGCCGCGACCAGCCAGCCGAACAGGACGGCGGATCGGCGGCGCCCGAGCAGCAGGAGCAGCGCGGCGAGGCTGGCGGCGGCGGCCTCGGCCCGGAACAGCGTGCCCTGGGTGATGCTGTCGCCGATGGCGTCGTACCGGTCGGCGAGCCGGGCGTGGACGGCCGCGTCCACGGCGAGCCCGGCGACGGCCACCAGGCACAGCAGGAGCTCGACGGGCCGGCGTCCGTCGCGGGGGCGGGCGTGCGTGCGGGGGGCCACGGCCGGTCAGCCGACGGTGAGGGTGCCGTGCATGAACGGGTGGATGGTGCAGATGTACGGGTGGTCGCCGGTCTGCTGCGGGGCGGTGAAGGTGGCACTGGCGCCGGGCTGGATCGTCCCGGTGTCGAAGGACTTGTCGGAGGCCGTCAGGGTGTGGGCGGTGGAGTCCTGGTTCATCACGGTGACGGTCTGGCCGGCCTTCACCGTCAGGGTCGCGGGGGAGAAGGCGAAGTTCTTGATGATGACCTGGAGGGCGCCGGTGCTGCCCTGCGCGGGAGTGGTCGCGGCACCGCTGCTCTGCGCCGGGCTGGTGGCGGCGCTGCTGACCTGCGCGGGGCTGGTGACCGCGGACGAGGGCGCGCCGTTCGAGGTGGTGCCGGTCGACGGGCTGCCGTTCGACGGGCTGCCGGAGCTGGAGCAGGCGGCGAGGGCGGCGGAGAGCAGCAGCGCGGCGGCTGCCTGGAGGGGCCGGGGGCTGGTCACGGACGGGCTCCGTTCGGGAGGGGTGCGGCGGCGGGAGCGGCGCGCTTCCCAGCCTCCGCCGCCACGGGCCGGTCGCGGCTACGCCGAGGACGCCGGACAGCCCACCGTTTCATCCGTGTGAGTGAATGCGAGGGCCCCGTACGGATGCCCGACGCCCCGGCGATGCGGGGGAATTGTGCAGATTCCTCCCCCGCCCGCTGCCGGCCGGCGCACCGGGTAGGCGCCCCCGGGTACGGCGGGCCGCCCCGGTCCGGCGGGTCGCGATCGCAGGAGGCCGAACCGATGCAGCTGTCCACCGTCCGCCCGGTGCCCGTCACCTTCCCCGACGGCCCGGCGCCCGACGTCCCGGTCGAGGCCGAGCTCCGCTTCGACGCGAGCCTCCCGTACGCGGCCTGCCTGGCGTTCCCGCTGACCCCGTGCCGGTGCACCGGCGACGCCGCCCGGGTGTGCTGGTACTTCAGCCGCGAACTGCTCAACGAGGGGCGGCTCGGCCCGGTCGGCAGCGGGGACGTGCGGATCCGCCCGGGGGCGGCGGGCGAGGTGCTGATCACCCTTCTGGGGCCGGTCGGCCGGGCCGTGGTGAGCGCCCCGGAGGACCTCGTCACGGCGTTCCTCTCGGACTGCTTCGCGCTGGTGCCCGCCGGGGCGGAGTCCCACCACCTGGACGTCGACACGGCCCTCGACCGGCTGCTCGCCGCCGAGCGAGGGACGCCCGGTGATCCTCCGTAGAATCCACGGGCCGATCCCCTCACCCCCGCTCGCCCGCAGGAGGCCGCGTTGACGTCCCACCCCGGACCAGGTGTGCTCACCCACCTGGACTCCCTGCTGCACCGGGCCCCCGCCGACCGCGGCGGGGCGCTGTGGCGGTTGCAGGAGGAGGGCCGCCAGCTCGACGCCAACATCGTCCGCCTGCCGGCGAACGCCGAGGTCGCGGCCCATGTGGAGCCGGACCTCGACGTCCTCGTCCAGGTGCTCGACGGCAGCGGCCACCTGGAGACGGCCAACGGCCGGCAGTTGCTCTCCCCCGGCTGCACCGCCTGGCTGCCGCACGGCGCGCGGCGGGCGGTCGGTGCGGGCGAGGACGGCCTGGTCTACCTCACCGTCCACCGCCGCCGGCCCGGCCTCACCGTGCGTCCCGCACCGGCCGGGTAGCCGCGCCCGGCGCCCGGTGCGGGCGGCCGCCGGATCAGCGGGCCGGCAGCGGGAGCCGGGTGGCCGAGGTGCCGAGGCCGGTCGGCCCCCGCAGCTCGTGGCCGTGGTGGCGTCGCAGTTCGGCCTCCGTGAAGCGGCCGCTGCGGCCGTGCCAGTCCAGATTGCCGGCCAGGAAGGCCCGCAGGTGGCGGACGTGCTCGTCGACGGCCTGCCGGGCGGCGGCACCGAGCCGGAAGTCCTCGCAGAGGACGGGCAGTTCGGCGGCCACCAGGTGTTCGAACTGGTCCAGCCGGGCCTCCGCGAGGTCGGCGACGACGTGCGCCGCCTCCCGGTAGCCGCAGTCGAAGAAGTGCTCCGCGACCAGCGCGGAGTTGTGGAAGTCGCCCTCGAACTCGATCTCCCGCTGGTACGAGTACAGGTCGTTGACCAGGGCGGAGTGGTCGACCGCCGCGAGTTCCACGGCCCGCATCGTGCCGCTGGCCCGGACCTCGGGCGGGAGCGCCTCACCGCGCAGCAGACCGGGGATCGTGGTGAAGAACTCCCCGCCGACGGTCTGCCGACGCACCTCCAGGAAGTCGACCGGGTCGGGGATGCGGTGGTGGGCCAGGTTGGCGACCTCCGTCACCCAGCCCTCCAGCAGGTCCGTCAGGACGCCTCGGACGGTGTCCTGCGCGGCGGGCGGCAGGTGCTCGGCGAGCCGGGACCAGAGGTCGGCGAGCCCGCGCTCCAGCGCGTCCGCGGGGGCGACGGGTGCGGCCTGGCCCGGTGCGGTGAGCGCCAGCAGGCGGGCGGCGGCCAGTTTGGCCCCGGCCAGGTCGCGCGGCTGCCCGTAGGCGGCGTCGAAGTGGTCGTCGCCGTAGCAGCCCCAGGTGATGAAGCCGACGGCGGCGGCCAGCTGCTCGGCGCCGAGGTCCGGCAGGGTGAGGGCGCCCAGCAGGCCGAAGTCGGCGCGGGCGAGGGTCCGTTCGCTCCAGACCGGCCGGCCGCCGGTGCGCGGTCCGGGGGCGAGCATGCCCATCCGTTCGGCCCACTCCAGCGACGCCTGTCGGGCCTGCGCCAGGTGCGGGCTGGCCCGTACCTCGCCCGGGGACCGGAGTGCGGGCACCAGGGACGGCCCGGTGCGCCGGTGCGGGACGAAGGAGAAGTTCCGTACGCGCTGCGCGCCGGTCGCGGCCCCCAGCCGCTCGAGGTCCATCGCCGAGGTGCCGAGGCCGCCCAGCGGGAGCACCGAACTCCCCTGCGGGCCGAAGCCGTTCACGCCCCCGCCGTTCACGCCCCCGCCGTTCATGTAGCGGCTGGACCGCAGGTGCCACTCGTGCCCGCCGGACTGCCAGTCCTGCAGTCCCTTGACGTACGCGAGCACCCGGGCCGCCTCCTCCGGGCCGAGGCCGTGGTCGGCGAACAGCGGGGGCAGTTCGGTGAGCGCGGTGTCCTCGAACTGCTGGAGCCGGGAGGTCAGCAGGTCGTTGACCCGGTCGGCCGCCTCCTGGGTGGAGATGTCGAGGAAGGTCTCCAGCACCAGGACGCCGTTGCTCAGTTCGCCCTCCTCCTCGGTCTCGCGCTGGTAGGAGAACAGGTCGTTGCGCAGGTGCACCGCGTCCGAGAAGGCGTCCCGGAGCACCCGCAGCGGCCGGGTGCCGGCGACCGACGCCGGGACCTCGGCACCCGCCGCGTGCTCCACCAGCCCGGCGGACCAGGGCGCGCCGCCCACCTTGCGGCGCATCTCGATGTACTCGACCGGGTTGGGGATCCGGCCGATGTCGATGTTCGACAGCTCCCAGATCGACTCGTCGAGCAGGTGCTCGGTGCTCAGCGCGAAGCGTTCGCGCCACTCCCGCGAGGTGCCGGGGACGGTGCGCAGCCAGAGGTCGGCGAGGCCCGCCTCGACCGGGTTCCGCGGCTCGGGCATCGAGAAGGGGAGGTTCAGCGGCATGAAGGCGGGCAGCCGGTCCAGGTAGGCCTTGCCGCCGGCCCGGTCCTGGGTGCGCTTGAAGGTCTCCAGGAAGTGGCCGTCGAAGAAGAACACCCAGACGTACCAGTCGGTGATCAGCGAGAGTTCGGGCCCGTCGCAGTCCGGGTGGGTGTAGGCGCACAGCAGCGGGTAGTCGTGGGCGTCGAGGTCCCGCTGCTCCCAGATGCCCGAGCCCTCCAGCATGCCCATCTGCCGGGCCCACTGCCGGGAGTGCTCGCGCGCCTCCTCCAGTCGGGGGTTGAGGCGGGCGGGGTACGGCAGGTAGAAGGCGGGGAGTTCGAAGGGCTGGGGCACGTGGCTGCACGCTTTCTCGCGGGGACGTCCGGCCCCTGCTCAACGACCCCTGCCGGGCCCGGTCACCGCGGCGCTACGGCCTCTCGGCGCCTCCGCAGAGTTACTTGACAAGCTCAACCTTTCAGGCCTAGCGTCGTGGCGATTGTTTCAGCTGGTGAAAAATTGACAGCGCAAGCCATCGGGCGCAGTCCGACCCGGGGCGCCGCGACATCCGTAGCACTGGAGACAGCCCTCATGACCCCGCAGGACCACGGCGCTGCCGTCGCCGCCGAGACCGCCCGCTTCGTCACCGCCGTCCAGGACGCCGACCCGGCCCTCCCGGTGCCCGGCTGCCCCGGCTGGACGCTCGCCGACCTCGTCCGCCACACCGGCAGCGTGCACCGCTGGTTCACCGTCCTGCTCCGGCAGCGGATCCAGGAGCCGCCGCGCAGCCGGGACGTCGACCTGCGGCTGCCCGAGGGCGTGGACCAGTACCCGGCCTGGCTGGCCGAGTCCGCCCGGGAGTCCGCCGCCGCCTTCGCCGAGGGCGGGCTCGACGAGCCGATGTGGGCCTGGGGCGCGGACCAGCACGCCCGGTTCTGGGTGCGGCGGATGCTCTTCGAGACCCTGGTCCACCGCGTCGACGCCGAGACCGCACTCGGCCTGGCACCCGAGATCGACCCGGCCCTCGCCGCCGACGGCGTGGCCGAGTTCCTGACCAACCTGCCCTTCGCCACCCTCTTCGCCCCCGGGACGGCCGAGCTGCGCGCCGAGGACCGGACCATCCGCTTCACCCGCACCGACGGCGAGGGCGACTGGCTGGTCCGGCTGCGCCCCGACGGCTTCGGCCTGGCGGACGCCGACCCCGACGGCTCCGAGGCGGCCGCCGACGCCACCGTCCGGGCGGGCGCCGCCGAGCTGCTGCTGCTCCTGTACGGGCGCCTGGACCGCACCGCCGCCGGGATCGAGCTCGCCGGGGACGAGGAGCTGCTGGCGCACTGGTTCGCCCACTCGGCGTTCTGAGCCGCGCCGGGCACGCGCCCGGAGCACTCACCGGCCGGGCCCCTCAACGGGCCCGGCCGGACGGCCGTCCGGGCCCGTGGGCTCAGTCGGTCGCGGCCAGGGTGCCGTCGAAGGTGGCGGCCGCCAGGCCGAAGGAGAGGGTCATCCCGACGCCCGAGGTGACGGTGATCGCCCGCACGCCCGGGGCCAGGTCGCGCACCAGCAGCGGGCCGCGCGCACTGCTGGCGTAGACGCCCTGCCAGCGCTCCAGGATCCGCAGGTCCGGCACGCCCAGCACCCGGGCGACGGCGGCGATCAGCAGCTCGTGGGTGCGCTCGTCGACGAACGGCGGGGTGGTGGCGTCGTAGTGGTGCGAGTCGCCGACCAGCACGGTGCCGTCCGGCAGCCGGGTGAACATCACATTGGCGCCGATGCCCACCAGCTCCGCGCTGTGGCCGAGGACCTCCGCGCGCAGCGGGCCGGCCGACGGCTGGGCGGTGAAGGCGTCGTAGCGCAGCATCGAGGTGGCGGTCAGTACCGCCGCGTTGGTGCGGAACCCGGCCGGTGCCTCGGCCCGCGCCATGCTCAGGCGGCAGCGCTGGATCTCGTGGTCCTCGGCGATGTCGGGGAACAGGTAGTCGAGGTCGTGGCCGACGCAGACCAGGATCCGGTCGCCGCGCACCGGGCCGCGGGTGGTGTGCACGGCGCCGGACTCCACGCCGGTGACGGCGGTGCCCCACAGCACCCGGCCCCGCGGGTGCTCGGCGACCCAGCGGGCCAGGGCGGGCGCGGCCTCGCGCGGGTTGACCCGCAGGTCGGCGGGCAGCAGCGCGCCGCCGACCAGGTCGCCGGCCTCGCCGCCCGCGCGGCCGAGCGCCTCGGCCGTCTGCGCGGCGGTGCGCAGCCGTACGTCGTCGCCGCCGCGGTCGGCGTGCAGCTCGGCCAGCACGGCCGCCTCGGTCTCCGACCGGGCCACCACCAGGGCGCCGGCCTCCTCGGCCCAGAAGCCGGCCGCCGCGGCGGCGCGCAGCCAGCCGGAGCGGGAGCGCCGGGCCAGTCCGAGCAGTGCGCCGTCCTGGGCGGTGATGCAGCAGTGGCCGAAGTTGCGGACCGAGGCGCCGACCGGCTGCCGGTCGCGCTCCACGACGGTGACGGACAGCCCGTTGCGGAGCGCCTCGAAGGCGTGGGCCAGGCCGACGATGCCGGCGCCGACGATCACCACGTCGCTGGGGCCGGGCGCGCCGGCGGTGTCGCGCGAGGGGGAGACGGCGGGGGTGGTTACGGATGCGGTGCTGCTGCTCATGGTCCCCAGCCAAGCGGCCGACGAGCGCCGGAGTCAAGAGATGTATGTACAAGTCACCCCCTGTTCACCCGGCGGACGATCTTCGGGCCCACTTGGATGAACAGGAGAATCCGCAGGTGGACCGGCCTTGAGAAGTTCCGGCCCCGGGTGTCATAGTCGACTTGTGAAGACAAGTGAGGACCTCCCCCTCCACCAACGGCTCGGCGCGGAGTTCCTGCGCCGCATCGAGTCCGGCGAGTGGCCCGAGGGCGAGCCGGTGCCCAGCGAGTCGCAGCTCTGCGCCGAGTTCGGCACCTCCCGCGGCCCGGTCCGCCAGGCCCTGGCCATGCTGCGGAGCGCGGGCAGCCTGGTCGGCGGACGCGGCAAACCGCCCGTCGCCCACCGCACCGCGCCCTCCCAGCCCTTCGGCACCTTCCTGTCCTTCACCCAGTGGGCCCGCAGCATCGGCCGCGAGCCCGGGCAGCACACCCTGGAGGTGGCCCGCCGCCGGGCCGCCCCGGAGGCGGCCGCCCGGCTCGGCCTCGCCGAGGGCGAGCCGGTGGTCGAACTCGTCCGGCTGCGCCTGCTGGACGGCGTCCCGGCCATGCTCGAACGCTCCACCTTCGTCCACGAGGTCGGCCGCATCCTGTTCGACTTCGACCCGGACACCGGCTCGGTCTACCAGGAGCTGCTGCGCCGCGAGGTCGACCTGCACCACGCCCGGCACACCATCGACGCCGTCGCCGCCGGGCCGCGCGACGCCGAGCTCCTCCGGATCGCCACCGGGGACCCGCTGCTGCGGGTGCGCCGGCTCACCACCTCCGGCCGGGGCGTCCCGCTGGAGGACGCCGACGACCGCTACCTGCCCGCGATGGCCACCTTCACCGTCGAGAACACCGTCGAAGGCCGAACCGTGATCGGCCGCTACCGCACCGAAGAGGACTGAACACCGTGATCGAGCTCGCCGCCCTGGACATGGCCGGTACCACCGTCAACGAGTCCGGCGCCGTGTACCGCGCGCTGCGCACCGCCGTCGAACGCAACGGGGTGGCGGTCGCCGACGCCGACCTCCAGACCTGGATGGGCACCGACAAGCGCGAGGCCATCGCCGCCCTGGTCCGCATCGGCGGCGGCACCCCCACCCCGGAGCTGGTCGAGGAGAGCTACGCGGCCTTCGCGGAGTTCCTGCGCGAGGCCTACCGCGCCAACCCCCCGCAGGCCATCGAGGGCGTCGAGGAGGCCCTGGCCGAGCTGCGCCGCCGCGGCATCAAGGTCGCGCTGACCACCGGGTTCAGCGACGACGTCGCCTACCCGCTGCTGGAGTCGCTCGGCTGGTCCACCGGCGAGGGCGGCAACCTGGACGCCGTCGTCACCTCCGACGAGGTCCCGCGCGGCCGCCCGGCCCCGCACATGATCCACCGGGCGATGGAGAAGACCGGGGTGATCGACACCCGCCGGGTGCTGACCGCCGGGGACACCGTGGTCGACGTCGAGGCCGGCCGCAACGCCGGGGCCGGCGTGGTCGTCGGGGTGCTGACCGGGGAGCTCACCCGGGCCGACTTCGACGGGCACCCGCACACCCACGTGCTGGCGAGCGTCACCGAGATCCCCGCCCTCCCCGAGGCCACCCCGACCGCCTGACCGCACGGCTTCCGCCGTCGGCGCACCCCGACGGCGGGAGCGGTTGTCAAGGCGGCGGGAGGATCTCGTCGGAGTCCGTCGGCCCAGACCCCGGAATGCCGCACTCCCCGGGGCGACCCGCTAACGTGGACCGCTTCCGTACCCCCCGGTCCACCGAGGAGCAAAGCGCCGTGTCCGACAGCTTCGCGCACCTGCACGTCCACACCGAGTACTCGATGCTGGACGGGGCGGCGAAGAACGGAAAGCTGTTCGCCGAGGCGGAGAGACAGGGCATGCCCGCCATCGCGATGAGCGACCACGGCAACATGTTCGGCGCGTACGAGTTCTTCCACTCCGCCGCCAAGACCGGGGTGAAGCCGATCATCGGCATCGAGGCCTACGTCGCCCCGGCGTCCCGCTTCCTCAAGAAGCAGGTGTTCTGGTCGCCCGGCGGCCAGCGTCCCACCGGCTCCGACGGCGAAGGCGGCAAGGACGTCTCCGGCGGCGGCCGCTACACCCACATGACCATGTGGGCGCAGAACGCCACCGGCCTGCGGAACCTCTTCAAGCTCTCCTCGCTCGCGTCGATGGAGGGCTACTACATGAAGCCCCGGATGGACCGCGAGCTGATCGCCGCCAACGCCACCGGCATCATCGCCACCACCGGCTGCCCCTCCGGTGAGGTGCAGACCCGGCTGCGGCTCGGGCAGTACGACGAGGCGGTCAAGGCGGCCGGCGCCTACCAGGACATCTTCGGCAAGGAGAACTACTTCCTGGAGCTGATGGACCACGGCCTCTCCATCGAGAAGGACGTCCGCGAGGACCTCCTGCGCCTGGCCAAGGACCTGAACATCCCGCTGCTGGCCACCAACGACTCCCACTACGTGACCGCCGACCAGGCGGACGCCCACGACAGCCTGCTCTGCGTCGGCGTGGGCAAGAACAAGGACGACCCGAACCGCTTCAAGTTCAACGGCTCGGGCTACTACGTGAAGACCGCCGAGGAGATGCGCGAGCTCTTCCGCGAGCTGCCGGAGGCCTGCGACAACACCCTCGCGATCGCCGAGCGGATCGAGTCGTACGACGAGGTCTTCACCTACGTCGACCGGATGCCCCAGTTCGACGTGCCCGAGGGCGAGACCCAGGCCTCCTTCCTGCGCAAGAAGATCGAGGTCGGGCTCCAGCACCGGTACGGCGACAGCCCGAGCCAGGAGGTACTGGACCGGATCGAGCTGGAGATGGGCGTCATCACCCCGATGGGGTTCGACGCCTACTTCCTCGTGGTCGCCGACATCTGCCAGTACGGCCGGGACAACGGCATCCCGGTCGGCCCGGGCCGTGGCTCGGCGGCCGGCTCGATGGTCGCCTACCTCACCGGCATCACCCAGCTGGACCCGCTGGAGCACGACCTGCTGTTCGAGCGCTTCCTCAACCCCGAGCGCATCAACCCCCCGGACGTCGACATCGACTTCGACGACCGCCAGCGCGACCAGATGGTCCGCTACGTGACCGAGAAGTACGGCGCCGCGTACACGGCCCAGGTGAACACCTTCGGCACCATCAAGGCCAAGGCGGCCGTGAAGGACGCCAACCGGATCCTCGGCTACCCCTTCGCGATGGGCGACCGGATCACCAAGGCGATGCCGCCGGACGTCATGGGCAAGGGCGTGCCGCTGGCCGACCTGTTCGACGAGAAGCACTCCCGGTACAACGAGGGCACCGAGATCCGGGCGCTGTACCAGAACGAGCCCGACGTCAAGAAGATCATCGACACCGGGCGCGGCATCGAGGGCCTGATCCGCGGCACCGGCGTGCACGCCGCGGCCGTCATCCTCTCCTCGACCCCGCTGCTCGACCTGATCCCGCTGCACATGCGGGACAAGGACGGCGTGATCATCACCGGCTTCGACTACCCGTCGTGCGAAGCCATGGGCCTGATCAAGATGGACTTCCTGGGTCTGCGGAACCTGGGCATCATCGACCACTGCATCAAGATCGTGAAGGCCAACCGGGGCGTCGACGTCGACATCGAGAAGATCCCGATCGACGACCCCACCACGTACCAGCTGCTCGCCCGCGGCGACACCCTGGGCGTGTTCCAGCTCGACGGCGGCCCCATGCGCGCCCTGCTCAAGCTGATGAAGCCCACCGAGTTCGCCGACATCTCCGCCGTCTCCGCGCTGTACCGGCCCGGCCCGATGGGCATGAACTCGCACACCAACTACGCGCTGCGCAAGAACGCCCAGCAGGAGATCATCCCGATCCACCCCGAGCTGGAGGAACCGCTCAAGGACGTCCTCGGCCCCACCTACGGCCTGATCGTCTACCAGGAGCAGGTGCAGCGAGCCGCCCAGGTGCTGGCCGGCTACTCGCTCGGACAGGCAGACCTGCTGCGCCGCGCGATGGGCAAGAAGAAGAAGGAGGTGCTGGAGAAGGAGTTCGTCCCCTTCCACGCGGGCTGCAAGGAGCGCGGCTACTCCGACGAGGCGATCCAGGCGGTGTGGGACGTCCTGGTCCCGTTCGCCGGCTACGCGTTCAACAAATCGCACTCCGCCGCGTACGGCCTGGTCTCGTACCAGACCGCCTACCTCAAGGCCAACTACCCGGCCGAGTACATGGCGGCGCTGCTCACCTCGGTCGCCGACGACAAGGACAAGATGGCCGTCTACCTGGCCGAGTGCCGGCAGATGGGCATCAAGATCCTCTCCCCCGACGTCAACGAGTCGGTGGTCGACTTCACCGCCGTCGGCAGCGACGTCCGCTTCGGCCTCAAGGCCGTGCGCAACGTCGGCGTGCCGGTGATCGAGTCCCTGGTCGGGACCCGCGACGAGAAGGGCAAGTACACCTCCTTCGCCGACTTCCTGGACAAGGTCGAGCTGGTGGTCTGCAACAAGCGCACCATCGACTCGCTGATCAAGGCCGGCGCCTTCGACTCGCTCGGGCACAGCCGGCTCTCGCTCAGCAGCGTCCACGAGAGCGCCATCGACGCCGTCACCGGGTTGAAGAAGCAGCAGGCCATCGGGCAGGACGACCTGTTCGGCGCCCTCGACACCGGTGACGGCGGCGGACCCGCCATCGGACTGGACTTCCAGCTCACCGAGAACGAGTGGCCCCGGCGCCAGCTCCTCGCCCTGGAGCGCGAGATGCTCGGCCTGTACGTCTCCAGCCACCCGCTGGACGGCGCCGAGCACATCCTCTCCCAGAACCGCGACACCTCGATCGCCGAGCTCCTCGGCTCCGGCCGCTCCGAGGGCGAGGTCCGGCTCTCCGGGCTGATCACCGGCGTGGACCGGCGGATCAACAAGGCGGGCAACGCCTGGGCGATCATCACCCTGTCCGACCGCGACGGCTCGGTCGAGGTGCTGTTCTTCCCGGCCACCTACAACCTGATGGCCGAGCAGATGATCGAGGACAACGTCATCTCGGTCCGCGGCCGCCTCAACGAGCGCGACGGCTCGCTGAGCATCTTCGGCCAGGAGATCGCCACCCTCGACGTCTCCTCCGCCGAGCTCGGCACCAAGCCGCCGGTCCAGATCACCGTCCCGGCCTCCCGGATCACGCCCGAGGTCGTCGCCGAGCTCAAGCTCGCCCTCCAGGCCCACCCCGGGGACGTCCCGATCCGGCTGCTCACCACCAACTGGGACAAGAACACCCTGTACGAGCTGGGCTTCCGGGTGAACCCCGACAACGGGCTCGCCTCGGACGTCAAGACGCTGCTCGGCAACCGCGCCTGGGCGGGCGCGGCCGTGCGCGCCGTCGCGGACCAGTCCGCCGGGCGGTAGACCCGCCGGAAGGGCCGGGGTGGGGCGCTGCTGCGCTCCGGCCCGGCCCGGCCCTGGTGCTTCGCGGATTCCCGTGGCGGGCCCGCCGCAGGCTCGCGGCAGGCCCGTGGCACGCCCCTCAGATGAAAACGGATATCATTACGGTGCGGGCAGTGGATCGCACCGGCCGGTTCCGTTGCCAATCCGTATGAACATGACACACATTGGCATCGCACGGGGAGCTCGAATGCGCACGGACACAGCGGGAGTCGGGATGCCGGTGGACGCGACCCTGGCCGGGGCCTGGCTGGAACGCTGGGAGCGCCAGCAGGAGCGGTACGCGGTGGAGCGCGAGGAGCGGTTCACCGTCATGGTCGACGTGGTGGAGCAGGTCGTCGGCCACCGCACCCGTCCGCTGATCGCGGACCTCGGCAGCGGTCCCGGCTCGCTGTCCGCGCGGGTCGCCGAACGGCTGCCGCACGCCGAGGTCGTCGCCGTCGACATCGACCCGCTGCTGCTCGCGCTCGGCCGGGCCGGACACCCCCGGGTGACCCGCTGGGTGGAGACCCTGATCGGGCGCCCCGGCTGGATCGAGGACCTCGGACTCGACCGCCCGCTGGACGCCGTGCTCTCCTCCACCGCGCTGCACTACCCGCCGCCGGAGGCACTGCTCCGGATCTACCGCGACCTCGCGGGCGCGCTGCGGCCCGGCGCCGTCCTGGTCAACGGCGACCACCTGATCCCCGAGGAGCCCTCCCTCGCCGAACTGGCACTGGCGATCGGCCGGCGCCGCTCCCAGCGCCGGGGCGTGGGCGGCGCCGAGGACTGGTCGCAGTGGTGGGACGCCGCCCGCCGGATCCCGGAGTTCGCCGAACTGCTGGCGGCCCGCGAGCGGCAGCTGCCGCCCAGCGAGGGCGAGGGCAACGGCCTGTCCGCCGCCCAGCACGCCGCACTGCTGCGACTGGCGGGCTTCCGCCAGGCCGGGTCGGTCTGGCAGTACGGCGCCAGCTCCGTCCTGGTGGCGCTGCGCTGACCGGAATTGGTCCCTGACCCAACTTCCTTCTGTCACAAACGGATTGAGTACTTTCATCTGGGCACAGTCTTTGCTATGGCGTGACAGAAACCGCTGTTGATTCAAACTGAAAACAGTTACCGTTTGCCTCGGTCGTCGACCGGCCTGGGCAGCCCGTCGGCGAGCCGTGTGCCCCTCACCCCGGACCACCGACGGGAGGCTGACCACCATGCGGCCCTCACCGCTGTACCTGGAACCACGGCTGGAGCCCCGGCTCCGATCCCTCCTGGACACCACCGACCTCCTGCACACCCTGGTCGACGCACTCGGGTCACCGCTCAACCTGCTGCTGCCCGAACAGCTCGCCGACAACCTGGCCCGCTTCCGGTCCGTCTACCGCAAGCACCGGCTCACCGGGCGGATCCACTTCGCCCACAAGGCCAACCGCTCCAGCGCCCTCGTCCGGCGGCTCGCCGCCGCGGACGCCGCCGCCGACGCCGGGCTCGACGTCGCCTCGCTCGGCGAGCTCCAGCACGCCCTCGGCGCCGGCTGCGCCCCCGAGCGGATCCTGGCCACCGGCCCGAAGACCCGCGAGTTCCTCTGGCTGGCCGCCCGCACCGGCGCCACCGTCCACCTGGACACCCTGGCCGAACTCGACGAGCTGGCCGACCTGGTGCGCAAGCACGCCCTCCCCCGGGTGCCCGTCATGCCCCGGCTCTCCGGCTTCCACTCGCCCGGCGTCACCGTCCTCACCCGGCCGAGCCGCTTCGGCGTCCCGGCCGACGAGCTCGACGCACTGCTGGACGCCCTCGAACGCCACCGCGACACCGTCGAACTCACCGGCGTCGCCTACCACTTGGACACCACCGGTATCGGCGAGAAGGCCGTCGCCCTGGAAGCCTGCATCCGGATCATGGACGAGTGCCACCGCCGCGGCCTGCACCCCCGCACCATCGACATCGGCGGCGGCTTCGGCGTCAACTACCTGGCCGACGCCGCCCAGTGGGAGCGGTACACCACCGCACTGACCGACGCCGTCCTGGGCCGACGGCCCCCGCTCACCTGGCAGGGGCACGGCTACGGGCTCCGCAACGAGTCCGGCACCCTGCGCGGCACGCTGGGCCTGTACCCCGCGCACCGCCCGGTCGTCGCCGAGGCATACCTGGACGAACTGCTCTCCCACCCCGCACCCACCCTCGGCCGACCGCTGGCCACCCTGCTGCTGGAGAACATGTACGACCTGGCCGTCGAACCCGGCCGGGCCCTGGTCGACCAGTGCGGGGCCACCCTCGCCCGCGTCCTGGAGGTGCGACGGGGGCCGGGCGCCGAGCAGCTGGTGCGGCTGGAGATGAACGCCCGGGACGCCGGCCTGGAGGACCACGGGGTGCTGATGGACCCGGTGCTGATCCCGCGCTCCGGCGCCCCCGCCACCCCGGCCACCCCGGACGGGTCCGTCGGCGTCCACCTGCTCGGCAACCTCTGCCTGGAGGCCGACCTGATCACCCGTCGGGTGGTCCACCTCCCCCGCCTCCCCGCCCCCGGCGACCTGCTCGCCTTCGCCAACACCGCGGGCTACCTGATGGACTTCAACGCCGGCGGACCGATCCGGCAGCCCGTCGCGCGCAAGGTCGCCGCCTACCGCCAGGACGGCGCCTGGCACTGGCGCCTCGACGAGCAGTACTGGCCCCTCGACACCGCGGGGCCCGCGACACCCCAGGGGGACGGACGCGCATGAGGTACGACAGCATCACCGACGCGATCGGCGACACCCCGCTGGTCCGGATCGACCCGGCCGTGACCGGCCTGCGCAGCATCGACCTGTACGCCAAGCTCGAACTGCTCAACCCCTTCGGCTCGGTCAAGGACCGCGCCGCCTGGAACATGACCCGCGAGGCGCTCCCCGCCGCCGTCGCGCGCGGCGACACCGTCGTGGAACTCTCCAGCGGCAACACCGCCAAGGCGCTCGCGCTGATCGCCGGCATGCACGGCCTGCCGTTCAAGAGCGTCACCAACCGGATGAAGGTCCCCGAGGTCAAGGACCTCCTGCTGCTGCTCGGCGCCGAGATCGAGGAACTGCCCGGCCGGGCCGAGTGCCTCGACCCCACCGACGCCGACGACCCGCTCACCCGCATCCACCGGATGCTCTCCGCGGCCGAATCCGGCTACCTCCACACCGACCAGTACTTCAACCCGCTCAACCTCGACGCCCACCTCACCGGCACCGGTCCGGAGATCGTCCGCGACCTCGACGGCCGCGCCCCCGACGTCTTCATCGCCTGCGTCGGCACCGCCGGCTCCTCCACCGGCGTGGCGACCGTGCTGCGCGCCCACAACCCGGCGGTCGAGGTGCTCGGACTGGTCGCCCACAAGTCCGACTTCATCCCCGGCATCCGCACCATCGACGAGGTGCACGAGGTCGGCCTGTTCGACCCCGACACCTACGACAGCATCGCCTCGGTGACCGCCGAGCAGGCCATCGACGGCATGCTCACCCTGATCCGCCGCTGCGGCCTGCTGGCCGGCCCCACCGGCGGCGGCGCCTACTACGGCGCGCTGCGCCACCTCCGCTCCCTGGACGCCGAGTTGGCGGGCACCGAGGAGCGCCGGACGGCCGTGTTCATCGTCTGCGACCGGGTCGAGAGCTACCTCGGCTACGTCCGCGACCGCCGCCCCGAGCTGTTCCACCGGCCCGCCCGGCCGAACTCGGTGGGCACCCTGACCGAGGCCGAACTCGCCGCCGCCCGGGCCGTCGACGTGGACGCCGCCCGCGAGTGGATCGCCGAGGAGCACCCGCTGGTGGTCGACCTGCGCGGCCCCTTCGCCTACGCCGCGCTGCACATCGAGGGCTCGGTCAACATCGTCGACGAGCTGTTCGACGAACTCCTGCACGGGGGAATGCCGTTCGGCACCCGCCGGCCCGTCCTGCTGGCCTGTCCGGTCGGCGAGAAGTCGGTCCGGTACGCCGCACTGCTCACCCGGATGGGGCACCAGGACGCCCGCAGCCTGGCGGGCGGCATCATCGGCTGGCGCGACGCGGGCGCGCCGCTGGTCCGGGACTGAACGGAGGCCGCGCATGAGCACCCTCGACGAACTGGACGGCTGGCACCGGGAGTTGCGCAAGCAGTTCCCGATCATCACCGGCGCCCCCGAGCAGGCCTACCTGGACAGCGCGGCCACCGCCCAGAAGCCGCGGGCGGTGCTCGACGCCGTTCACCACTACCTGACCACCGCCAACGCCAACGCCGGGCGCGGCACCTACACCTGGGCCAACGCCACCACCACGCTGGTCGAACGCACCCGCACCCGGGTCGCCGCCTTCCTCGGCGACCCGGCACCCGGGCAGCCCTCCGGAGTGCACTTCGTCAGCGGCACCACCGAGGGCCTGCGCACGGTGGCCCGGGACTGGCTCCCCCGGCACCTGCGGGACGGCGACGAGATCATCGTGCCCTTCGCCGACCACCAGGCCAACGCCCTGCCCTGGCTGGAGGCGCAGCACCTGCTCGCCGACCGCGGCGTCCGCGTCCGGGTTCGCGAACTCCCGTACGACCCGGCCTCGCACGACTACGACCACCGGGCGCTGCCCGGACTCGTCACCGAGCGGACGGCCTTCGTCGCCGCCACCCACGTCCACCACGTGTACGGCGCCGACATGAACGTCCACCGGATCCGGGCCGCCGTCGGCCCCGACGTACCGATCTGCCTGGACGCGGCACAGAGCGTCGGCCACCTGCCGGTGGACGTCGGCCGCCTCGACGTCGACTTCGTGGTCTTCTCCGGCCACAAGGCACTCGCCCTGCCCGGCACCGGCGCCGTCTGGGCCCGCAACACCCGCGGCCCGGAGTTCCGCCCCGGCGGCTGGAGCGGCACCCCCAACACCTGCGGGATCGCCGGCCTGGAGGCCGCCCTGGACTGGCTCGACGCCGCCGGCACCGACCGCATCCGACGCTGGACCACCGCCCTGGCCACCCGCCTCACCGACGGCCTGAGCGGCTCCGACGCCTACCAGGTGCTCGGCTGCGGACAGAGCCTGGCCGCCGACTCCCCGGTGCAGCGCCGCGAGGCCATCGTCACCTTCCGACACCGCGCGATCCCCTCCAACGACCTCGGCTTCGTCCTCGCCAGCCACGGCCTGATGGTCCGCGCCGACGGCCACTGCCAGGCCCGCGCCGGCGAGACCGACACCTCGGTCCGGGTCAGCCTGCACGCCTACAACTCCCCCGAGGAGATCGACCGGCTGCTGGCCGCCCTGCCCGACGTCTAGGGCCTGTCCGGCGGATCTTGGCAGATCAGCGCGCGGCGTTGGGCGCCCGGCTGGGCGTGCGCCCGAGTCGGCTTCGTACTGGACGTACTTG
>NZ_JBHZCY010000087.1:0-40714 GCF_042786665.1 Kitasatospora sp. NPDC059146
TCGCAACCCGCTACGACAAGCGGGCCTACGTCTTCCATGGCACGGTCACCGTCGCAGCGATCCGCCTCTGGCTCCGACCATGATCCGCCGGACAGGCCCTAGAGCTCGGGCCGGTCCTCGGGTACCACCGCGGCGATCCCCGTGCCGGTGCGTGGGGCGGTGCTCGGCAGCCGGCCGGAGTCGATCAGGGTGTGAGCAGGCGTGACCGCAGGGCGTCGATCCGGGCGTGGTCGATGCCGACGGTGCCGGTGAGGTAGGCCTCGACGGAGCCGTAGCGGGTGGCGAGGTCGGCGAGGGTGAGGCGGATGACGGTCTCCGGGGCGCGGCCGTAGCCGGGCCAGCGGAGGGTTTCGCCGGGGTGGGCGGCGTGCCAGTCGGCGACCAGGTGCGGGGTGGCGAGCTCGGTGAGGGCGAAGTCGGCGGCGATGTCGTCCTCGGAGACGCCGAGCAGGGTGAGCACCAGGGCGGCGATCAGGCCGGTGCGGTCCTTCCCGGACATGCAGTGGAAGACCGCCGGGGCGTCGGCGTCGGTGATCGCGTCCAGGGTCTGGCGGATCTCCTTGACGCCGTCCTCGGCGACCTCGGCGAAGCGGTCGGCGAGGTAGCGCCACGGGTCGAGGTCCGGGTCGATCGCGGCCTGGTCGTAGGGGCGGTGCTCGATCGAGTGGTTGCGGAAGTCCAGGCCGTCGACGTCGGGCACCCGGCCCTTGGCGGCGATCTCCCAGTCGTAGCGCAGGTCGATCACGGTCCGGACGCCGAGGGCCCGGAGCCGCTCCAGGTCGGCGGGGGAGGAGAGCTTGCCGAGCGAGTCGGAGCGGTAGAGCAGGCCCCACCGGACGGTCCGTCCGTCGGCGGCCCGATAGCCGCCCAGGTCACGGAAGTTGTGCAGGGCGTCGAACGCGAGGTGGCGGGTCGTCATGGGCGGCCATCCAACCACGGCGTCAGGCGCCGGAGTAGCCCCGGGCGAGCAGCTCGAAAGCGCGGTCGGCGTGGGCGACGGCCTCGGGGTGGAGGTCGTCGGCGGTGCGGCCGCCGTCCCGCAGGAGCTGCCAGTTGTGCAGGGCGAGGACCCGCTGGGTGGCGGTGACCTGGGCGGCGAGCAGGGGGGCGGTGAGCTCGTGCGGCGGGGCGAGGTCGGGGGCCTCGCGCAGCGCCTCGGCGAGGGACTGCTCGGCGCGGGCCACGTACGCGCCGACCCGGGCGGCCAGGCTGGGGGTGCCGTACACGAGGGCGGTGAAGGCCAGCACGGCCGGGTGGTCGTTGAGGCCGGTGACCGGGTCGTGCCGGTCGAGGCCGTCCAGGAAGTCCCGGCGCAGGGCGTCCAGCACGGTCTCCTCCCCGGTCCGGCCCCGGACCACGTCCGCCGCCTGCTCCTGGTGGTCGGCGAAGCGGTGGACGACCAGGTCCTCCTTGCTGGCGAAGTAGCTGAACAGGGTGGGCTTGGAGACCTCGGCGGCGGCGGCGACCTCCGCCACCGAGACCTGGTCGAAGCCGTGCTCCAGGAAGAGTGCGATGGCGGCCTCGGAGATGGCCCGCCGCGTCCGTTCCTTCTTGCGCTCCCGCAGTCCCGTCATGCCGACCAGGCTAGCAGTCGGGGTTGACCGGGACAGTTTTCTGACCCAGTACGAAAATCAGCTGCTGAGCGAGTCCAGGATCCGGCGGACCGACTCCACCACCGGCGCGCCCGCCCGCACCAGCGAGGCCACCCCCGAGATGTTGCGCAGCGCCCGGCGCAGGGCGGACGGCGAGGCCCCGGCACCGTCGCCGATGGCCTCCAGCGACTCGTCCAGCACCTCGCGGTCCTCGGCCGGCACCTGGTCGCGCAACTGCTGCACGGCGGCGACGAGTTCGCGCAGCGCGGCCTGCGGATCGACCGGGCCCTGGTTCTTGACGATGCCGATGTTGTGGTCACCGTGCTGGGTGACCGAGTCGCCGAAGTGGAAGGAGTTGCTCACAGTCCGACCCGCTTTCCGGTGTTGTGGTCGCCGTACTGGGTGATCTTGTCGCCGACGTGGAGGTTCTCCACCTGGAAGGCGAACTCCGCCTGGGGGTTGTCGATCGCCTCCATGATCATCTGGATCAGGTTGGTGATCTGCCACTCGTGGTGGCTCACCACGGCGGTGGTGGCGGCGTTCGAGGTGTCGAGGACCAGCCGGTACACCGGCTTCTGCCGCAGCTTGGTGACGAGCCGGTAGAGGAAGAACGCCAGGCCGGCCAGCAGCAGCACGCTCGGGAGGGCGGCCTGCGTGGCGTCCGCCCCGTTGCGGGTGAGCGCGCTGAGCAGGCTGACCGCGCACAGCAGCCCGATCACCTGCCGGACGAACCTGATGACCGTCCGCGAGCGCTTGGGCGGCCACCACACCAACTGCCGAGCCCGGGCGATGTGCTGCAGCGGGTAGGCGTCGCCGCCGATCCACAGCACCCGCCGGCTCACCCTGACGTCGATCACGTTCCGTGCCAAGTCCGCTCCCCCTGCCGCTCGTGCGGGGAGAACCATAGCAACGGCCGAGGACGGCAGGAATGCTGGCGGTGGATCAGGCGGTCCTCACCGGGCCTGGCGCCGGGCGGTCACCTCGATCTCGATCCGCATCCGGGGGTCGGCCAGGCCGCAGACCTGCATCGTCGCGGCGGGCCGGACCTCGCCGAAGCAGCGCCGCAGCACCGGCCAGCAGGGCTCGAAGTCCGCGCGCTCGGGCAGCAGGTAGCGCACCCGCACCACGTCGGCGAAGCCGGAGCCGGCCTCGGCCAGGGCGGCCGCGATGTTACGCAGGCACTGCTCGGCCTGCTCCACCACGTCCGGGGAGATGGTCATGGTGGCGTAGTCGAACCCCGTCGTCCCGGACACGTGCACCCAGTCGCCGTCCACCACGGCGCGGGCGTAGCCGATCTCTTCCTCGAAGGTGGAGCCGCTGAGCACGGCGCGTCGCCCGAGTCGTTCTGTCATGCGCCGAACGCTAGGTGGCCTGCGGGGATACGTCCAATACTCCTGCCGGGCCGATCTGATATCCCTGGAGGTATGGAGCACCGCCCCGAACTCCCCCTCCCGCAGCTGCACGCCTTCACCGTGCTCGCCGGGGAACTGCACTTCGGCCGGGCCGCCGCCCGCCTCGGCATCGCCCAGCCGCCGCTGTCCCAGCAGATCCGCCGACTGGAGGAGAAGGTCGGCCACCCGCTGTTCCGGCGCGAACCGGGCGGCGTCACCTTGACCCCGGCCGGGCAGGAGCTGCTGCCGGTCGCGCGCCGGGTGCTGGCCGAGCTCGCGGACGGGCTGGCGGCCGCCCGGGCGGTGGGCGACGGGGAAGCGGGCCGGCTGCGGATCGGCTTCTCCGCCTCGCTCGCCCTGACCGTCCTGCCCGGCCTGCTGCACGCCTTCCGGGAGCACCACCCGGGGGTGCGGCTGGACGTCCGGGAGATGACCAGCGCGCCCCAGCTCACCGCCCTGCGCGACCGGGGCATCGACGTCGGCCTGCTGCGCGAGCCGCCCGCCGACGACCCGGAGCTGCGCTTCCGGACGGTGCTCGGCGAGCCCTTCGTCGCGGTGCTCCCGGCGGACCATCCGCTCGCCGCCCAACGGGTCGTCCGGCTCGGGCAGTTGGCGGCGGAACCGTTCGTGCTGCTGCCCCGGGAGGAGGGGCCGCAGCTGTACGACCGGATCACCGGCCTGTGCGCGGAGGCGGGTTTCACCCCGCGGATCGGACAGCAGGCGGTGGAGTGGCAGACGGTGTGCGCCCTGGTGGGGGCGGGCCTGGGCGTCTCGCTGGCCCCGGCCGGCATCCGGCGGATCCGGCTGCGCGGCGTCGCCTTCCGCCGGATCGACCCGGCTGCCGCCCGCACCCGGGTCGCCGTGGCCTGGCGGGCCGACGACCGCAGCCCGCTGGTGCACCGGCTGCTGGAGATCGTCGGGCCGGAACGACACCAGGTCTGCCGTCCGGCTCAGACGCTGCGGTCGGCGAGCACCTCGCGGACGACGTGACGGGCGTTGGCGGTCCGGGCCGGGTCGGTGTGGCGGTAGTAGGGGATCGTCACCAGGGCTATGGAGAGGGCCCAGGCGCGGCCGCGGGCCCACATGGCGTCGTCGGCGCGCAGGGCGGCGCGGAAGGCGGGTCTGGCGGCGGCGGGCAGCAGGTTCCAGGCGGGCATCAGGTCGGTGGTGGGGTCGCCGACGCCCATCAGGGCGAAGTCGATGACGGCGGTGAGCCGGCCGGAGCCGTTGAGCAGCAGGTTGCCGGGGGTGAGGTCGCCGTGCGTCCAGGCCGGCGGTCCGGCGTACTCGGGGAGGCGGAGCGCCTTGTCCCACAGGGCGGTTGCGGCGGCGGTGTCGATCGCACCGGTGAGTTGGGCGATCGCCGCGCGGGTGGCGCCGTCCCGGGAGGCGAGCGGCACGCTGCGGTGGCCGGCCGGGGCGCCGGCCGGGTCGAGGGTGCGCAGGGCGTTGACGAAGCCGGCCAGGTCGCGGGCGAGGCCCTCGGGTGCGGCGAGCACGCCGACCGCCGGGTTGACGCCGTCGAGCCAGCGCAGCACCGACCACTGCCAGGGGTAGCCGGCGGCGGGGCGGCCGACGGCCAGCGGGGCGGGGACGGGCAGCGGCAACTGCGGTGCCAGCCGGGGCAGCCACTGGTGCTCGCGCCGGACGTCCCCGGCGGCCCACTCCACCCGGGGCAGCCGGACGGCGAGTTCGGGCCCGAGCCGGAACATGGCGTTGTCCGTCCCGGCGGACCCGACGGGCGTGACCGGTAGGCCCACCCACTGCGGGAACTGGGCGGAGAGCAACCGCCGTACCAGGGCCGCGTCGACGACCGGTCCATCGGGGTGCATCCGGGCGGCAGCGCACATGCCCGGCAGCGTACAGCGCGGACCGCCGCCCGACAGGCGGATCGGCGAACTGCCGGGCCCGACGAGGTGAGGGGACGGTGATCGGCCGGCGGACGGACGGAGAACGCCGGGCCCGGGCGCGCGCCACGCCCGCCACCCCGGGTGCGGCCGTGCGGTGTCACCGGCACCTGCCAGAATGCGGGGGGTACGGCGAAAGCACTGAAGGAGAAGGTGACCGGCTTCGTGACCACGCCAGTCGAACAGGTGGCCCGGCAGGCCCAGCAGGCGATCGAGCGCAAGATCGCCGAGGAACTGGGCGTTCGCGAGGGGCAGGTGACGTCCGCGGTCGAGTTGCTCGACGGCGGCGCGACCGTGCCGTTCGTGGCCCGCTACCGCAAGGAGGTCACCGGCTCGCTGGACGACGCCCAGCTGCGCACCCTGGAGGAGCGGCTGCGCTACCTGCGGGAGCTGGAGGAGCGCCGGGCGGCCGTCCTGGAGTCGATCGACGCCCAGGGCAAGCTGGACGACGCGCTGCGCGCCCAGGTGCTGGCCGCCGACTCCAAGGCACGGCTGGAGGACATCTACCTGCCGTACAAGCCCAAGCGGCGCACCAAGGCGCAGATCGCCCGGGAGGCCGGGCTGGAGCCGCTGGCCGACACCCTGCTCGCCGACCCGACGCAGGACCCGGCGGCGCTCGCCGCGCAGTACCTGAACGAGTCGGTGGCGGACGGCGCGGCCGCGCTGGAGGGCGCCAGGTCGATCCTGGTCGAGCGCTTCGGCGAGGACGCGGACCTGGTCGGCTCGCTGCGCGAGCGGATGTGGGGCCGCGGCCGGGTGGTCGCGAAGGTCAGGGACGGCAAGGAGGCCGACGGCGCCAAGTTCGCCGACTACTTCGACTTCTCCGAGCCGTACACCAAGCTCCCCTCGCACCGCATCCTGGCGATGCTGCGCGGCGAGAAGGAGGAGGTGCTGGACCTCGAACTCTCCCCCTACGACGGCGAGTCCGAGGGCGACCTGCCCGGCGAGAGCGACTACGAGCAGCGCATCGCGGCCCGCTTCGGCATCGCCGACCGCGGCCGCCCGGCCGACAAGTGGCTGGGCGACACCGTCCGTTGGGCCTGGCGCACCCGCGTCCTGGTGCGGCTCGGCATCGACCTGCGGGGCCGGCTGCGCGCCGAGGCCGAGGACGAGGCGGTGCGGGTCTTCGCCGCCAACCTGCGCGACCTGCTGCTCGCCGCCCCGGCCGGCACCCGCGCCACCATGGGCCTCGACCCGGGCTTCCGCACCGGGGTGAAGGTCGCCGTGGTGGACGCCACCGGCAAGGTGGTCGCGCACGAGACCATCTACCCGCACCAGCCCGCCAACAAGTGGGACGCCGCGCTGCACACCCTCGCCGCGCTGGCGAAGAAGCACGACGTCGACCTGGTGGCGATCGGCAACGGCACCGCCTCCCGGGAGACCGACAAGCTCGCCGAGGACCTGCTCAAGCGCCACCCCGAGCTGGGGCTCACCAAGGCGATGGTCAGCGAGGCCGGCGCCTCCGTGTACTCGGCCTCCGCGTTCGCCTCCCAGGAACTGCCGGAGCTGGACGTGTCGATCCGCGGCGCCGTGTCGATCGCCCGCCGGCTCCAGGACCCGCTGGCCGAACTGGTCAAGATCGACCCCAAGTCGATCGGCGTCGGCCAGTACCAGCACGACCTGAGCGAGGTGAAGCTGTCGCGCTCGCTGGACGCCGTGGTCGAGGACTGCGTCAACGCCGTCGGCGTGGACGTCAACACCGCCTCGGCACCGCTGCTCACCCGGGTCTCCGGCATCACCGCCACGCTGGCCGACAACATCGTGGCGCACCGCGACGCCAACGGCCCGTTCCGCACCCGCAAGCAGCTCAAGGACGTCTCCCGGCTGGGCCCCAAGGCCTTCGAGCAGTGCGCGGGCTTCCTGCGCATCCCCGGCGGCGAGGACCCGCTGGACGCCTCCAGCGTGCACCCCGAGGCCTACCCGGTGGTGCGCCGGATCCTCGCCTCCACCGGCGGCGAGCTGCGCGAGCTGATCGGCAACGGGGAGCGGCTGCGGGCGCTGCGCCCGGCGGAGTTCGCCGACGAGACCTTCGGCGTCCCGACCGTCACCGACATCCTCGGCGAGCTGGACAAGCCGGGCCGTGACCCGCGCCCGGCCTTCCGCACCGCGGTGTTCAAGGAGGGCGTCGACAAGATCGGCGACCTGGAGGTCGGCATGGTGCTGGAGGGCGTGGTCACCAACGTGGCCGCCTTCGGCGCCTTCGTCGACGTGGGCGTCCACCAGGACGGGCTGGTGCACGTCTCGGCGCTGTCCAGGAACTTCGTCAAGGACCCGCGCGAGGTGGTCAAGCCCGGCGACATCGTCAAGGTCCGGGTGCTCACGGTGGACGTGCCGCGCAAGCGGATCGGGCTCACCCTGCGGCTGGACGACGAGGTCGGCCGGGAGCGGGGCGGCGACCGCGGTGACCGCGGCGACCGCGGTGGTGACCGGGGCGAGCGGCAGGCCCGCCCGCCGCGCCAGGAGCGCCGGGGCGGCGACCGGGGCGCAGGTCAGGGTGCGGGCCAGGGCGGCCGGGGCGGCCAGGACCGGCGCGGCGGCGGCTCGGGCTCCGGCTCCGGCGGTAACGCCCCGCTGGCCAACAGCGCCATGGCGGACGCGCTGCGCCGGGCCGGTCTGACCGGCGGCGAGGGCGGCGGGAAGGACCGGCGCTCCGGACGGCGCTGAGCCCGGACGGCGGCGGGGCCGGTGGATGCGTCGTCCACCGGCCCCGCCGTGCGGGTGACCTCAGGCGAGCAGCTTCTCCTTGGCCCGCTGGTACTCCTCGTCGGAGATGAGGCCCTTGCCCTTGAGGTCCGCCAGCGCCGCCAGGTCGTCGACATGACTGCGAGCGCCGCCGCCCTCCGGCGCTGCGGCCTCCTTGATGTACGCCTTGACCGCAGCCTCGGTCTGCTGGGCCTGGGAGAGGTCCCGCTTGTGCATCGAGTCACCGCGGGCGATCAGGTAGGCGAGCACGCCGATCAGCGGCAGGATGATCACCAGGACCAGCCAGCCCGCCTTGCCCCAGCCGCTCAGGTCGTGGCTGCGGAAGACGTCAGTGATGATCTTGAACAGCAGGAAGATCCAGAGGATCCAGAGGAACAGCTCCAGCATCGTCCAGAAGACGTTCAGCAGCGGGTAGTCCGCGGCCAGGTGAAAGGTGCCCATGGCCGAGAGATATCATGACAAATCGGACACTGTTCCGCCCTGCTCGCCTGTTCGGGTGATCCTCGCCTCCCGACCCCCAGCCCCTCTCGGCCCTCAGCCCCGCCCGGCCCGCCGTCGCAGCTCGACCGCCAGCCCGATCAGCTCGCCCCACCAGGCGTCGTGCCCGCCGAGCAGCAGTCGCTGCGCCTCGGCGACCGGGACGGCCCGGACCTCGACCACCTGCTCGCCGTCCGCCGGGTTGGTCGGCGTGGAGTCCAGCTCGACCTCGCCCCAGCCCCACAGCCAGGCCTTGTCCGGGTGCGGCTGCCACGGCCGGTACGGCACGAGGTCCTCGGTGTGGCAGCGGTGCGCGCCCAGCCAGGCCGGCTCGCCGAGCAGCCGGGCGCCGGCCTCCTCGCGCAGCTCCCGGATCAGGCAGTCGACGACGGACTCGTCCTTCTCCCGGGTGCCGCCGGGCAGGAACCAGTGGTTCCGGTCGTCCCGGCAGAGCACCACGCCACCGTCCGCGAACCCGACCAGGTGGATGTTGGTGACCAGCTCGTCCGGCGGCAGCACGGTCGAGAACTGGGCGTCGTAGCGGCCCCAGGCCCAGTACTGCGGCGCGTGCAACGCCGGGAACAGCGCGGCGAGTTCGGCCGCTCTGGCGGCGGAATCGGTGTCGGTGCGGTCCGTGGTGTCGGTCATTCGGAGATCGTAGTGCCGGCCGGGAAACGGCGGGGGGCGCCCTGGTGGACGAGGGCGATGTCGGAGGTGGAGATGGCGCGCGGGCGCCGGCGCACCGGTTCGACCGGGGTGTCGACCCAACTGCCCAGCGAGATCTCGGCGGTGATGCCCGGTCCGAAGCCGGCGATCAGGCCGGTGGTGCCCTCGGCGACGCCGCCGTCGGCGAACAGCCGGGCCAGGGCGTCGAAGACGACGGCGCTGGCGATGTTGCCGCGCTCGGTCAGCGTGGCCCGGCTGTAGCGGAAGGTCGAGGGCTCCAGGTCGAGGAAGTGGCAGAGGTCGTCCAGGATGCGCGGGCCGCCGGCGTGCACGATGTAGAAGCCGAGCCCGGAGACGTCCCAGCCGTGCTGTCCGGCCAGGGTGCGCAGTGCGGGGGCGAGCATCTCCATGGTGCCGGGCACCCGCTTGTCCAGCTGGAAGTGGAAGCCGGTGTCCTTGACCCCGTAGGAGATCCAGCCCTCGGTGTCCGGGACGAGGTGCGAGCCGTTGCGCTCGACGTGCACCCCGCGGCCGCCCCGGCCGCGCATCACCACGGCGGCGACGGCGTCCCCGAACAGGCCGTTGGAGAGCAGCGAGCCGACGTCGAGGTCGCTCGGCTGGTAGCAGAGCGAGCAGAACTCGCAGGCGACGATGAGCACGTTGGCGCCCGGGTAGGCGCGGCAGAAGTCGTGGGCGCGGTTGACGGCGGCGCCGCCGGCCGCGCAGCCGAGCTGGGCGATCGGCACCTGGCGGGTGTCGGAGCGGAAGCCCATGGCGTTGATCAGCCAGGCGGTCATCGACGGCATCATGAAGCCGGTGCAGGACACGTAGATGATCAGGTCGATGTCCTGGGCGCCCAGTTCGGCGTGGCCGAGGGCGCGTTCGACCACCTCGGGGACGCGGCGCTTGGCCTCCTGCTCGTACACCTGGTTGCGGTGGGTGAAGCCGGGGTGGGTGAGGGTCCGCTCGATCGGCTGGACCAGGTGCCTGGTGCGCACCCCGGTGTTCTCGATCAGCCGCAGGGCCAGGCCGAGTCGGGGGTGGCCGGCGTGCAGGGTGCGGGCCAGGTCGAGGGTCTCGTCGAGGGTGATGACGTGCTCGGGCACGGCGACGGCGGGGCGGCAGAGTGTGGCCATGGGTGTGTGGGTCTCCCCGGTGCGGGAACGGTGTGTCGGGGGGAGCGGGCTACCAGGCGACCGGCAGGGTCTGCGGGAAGCGCCAGATCGAACCGGATTCCCAGTCGAGTTCGGCCGGGTCGACGGCCAGGCACAGCCCGGGGAAGCGGCGCAGCAGGGTGCCGATCGCGACCTGGAGTTCCATCAGGGCGAGGTGCGAGCCGAGGCAGCGGTGCTGGCCGTGGCCGAAGGCCATGTTGACGGGCCCGTCGGTGCGCTCCAGGCGCAGCTCGTCGGGGTGCTCGTAGGCGGCCGGGTCGCGGTTGGCGGTGAGGTAGGAGACGTGCACGGCCTCGCCGGCCCGGATCAGCACGCCGCCGAGTTCCACGTCCTCGGTGGCGATCCGGGCGATGCCGGGGCCCTGGCGGAACGGGATGAAGCGCAGCAGCTCCTCCAGGGCGCGGGGCAGGCCCTCGGGCCGGGCGCGCAGTTTCGCGAGCTGCTCGGGGTGGGTGAGCAGGGTGTAGGTGATGTTGCTCAGCTGGTAGGTGCTGGTGTCGTGGCCGGTGACCAGCAGGACCATCGCCATGACGGCCAGTTCGTCCGGGTCGAGCAGGTCCTCGCCGTCGCGGGCGGTGGCGAGCGCGCTGATCAGGTCCTCGCCGGGGTGGGCCCGGCGCTCGGCCGTGAGCTCGGTGAAGTAGGCGCGCAGGCCGGCCTTGGCCTCCTCCTGGCCCTCGCGGCTGCCGGGGCCCGTCCGCATCATCGCGACCGCCCGGGCGCGCAGCCGGTCGCGGTCCGGTTCGGGGATCTCCAGCAGTTCGCAGATGGTGTGGAGCGGGAGCCGGGCGGAGAGGAAGTGCGCGAGGTCGGCGGGGGCGCCGTGCTCGGCCATCTCGTCGAGGAAGCCGTCGACGATGGCCTGGGTCCGGGGGCGCATCCGCTCGACCTGGCGGTTGGTGAAGCCCTGGGCGACCAGGCGGCGCAGCCGGTTGTGCTCGGGCGGGTCCATCAGGTTGATGGACTCGGCCTGGGCGATGGTGGCGGGCGTCATCCGCGGCAGGTCGCGGCCGATGCCCGCGGCGCGGCTGAACCGGCGGTCGGTGGTGACCAGTTTGACGTCCTCGTAGCGGGTGGCCAGCCAGGCCTCGCCCGTGCCGTGGGGCAGGCGGACCCTGGCGATCGGGGCCTCGGTGAGCAGCCGCTTGAGGAGGGGGTCGAACTCCAGGCCGTCGGTGTGGTGGAAGGGGCAGTCCCACACGGGGGTGGTGGTGGTCACGGGCCTGTCCAATGGTCTTCGTCCTGCGGGGTGGTGCCGCGCGGACGGTGTTCGTCGCTCCGGTCGCGGATACGCAGATGCTCCCCCATGGACTGGCAAAAATGTGAATCCCTCGAGCTGTTCCCCCTAATGAGTGAGCTGGCTGATTGTCATGCGAATCATCGTGACGGGGAAGGGAATTGACGGTCAGTCGTTCGTGCCCGGTGCGACCAGGCCGGTCTCGTAGGCGAGCACCACCGCCTGGGCCCGGTCGCGCAGGTTCAACTTGGCGAAGATCCGGGCCACGTGGGTCTTCACGGTCGACTCGCTCAGGGTCAGTTCGACCGCCAACTCGCCGTTGGACAGGCCGCGTCCGAGCAGGCCGAGCACCTCCGCCTCGCGCGGGGTGAGCGGCGCGAGGTCGCGGTGCAGCCGCGGCGCGTCGGTGCCGCGCGCGGCGGGGTGCGGGGCGCCGGTCGCGAAGCGCTCCACCAGCCGGCGGGTGATCGACGGGGCGAGCAGGGCGTCGCCGGTGTCCACCAGGCGTACGGCGGCGGCGAGGTGGGCCGAGGTGACGTCCTTGAGCAGGAAGCCGCTGGCCCCCGCGGACAGCGCCGCGTAGACGTAGTGGTCCAGGTCGAAGGTGGTCAGCATGATGACCCGGCAGCCGGGCACCGCGGCCAGGATCCGGCGGGCCGCCTCCAGGCCGTCCATGGTCGGCATCCGGATGTCCAGCAGGGCCACGTCCGGCCGGTGCAGGGTGGCGGCGGCCACCGCCTCGGCGCCGTCGCCGGCCTCGGCGACCACGTCGATGCCGCGCGCGGTGAGGATCATCCGGAAGCCGGTGCGGACCAGCTCCTGGTCGTCGGCGATCACCACCCGGGGGCGGCGCTGCTGGTCCTGTTCCACGGTTCCCTCCGAGTCGTTCACGGCCGGTCCAGCGGGATGCGGGCGCGGACCCGGTAGCCGCCGCCGAGCCGGCGCCGGGCGTCCAGGTCCCCGCCGTACACGGCGACCCGCTCGCGCAGGCCGAGCAGCCCGCGCCCGGCGCCGTCCGCCTGCTTCGGGGCGGGGGCGGGCGCGCCGGAGAGCACGCTCGGGCCGCTGTTCAGCACCTCCACCCGCAGGTAGTGGTCCGCGTACCGCACCGTCACCTCCGCCGTCACCCCGTCCCCGTGCTTGAGCGCGTTGGTCAGTGCCTCCTGGACGATCCGGTAGGCCGTCACGTCCACGCCGCCGGGCAGCGGCCGCGGTTCGCCGGAGACCCGCACCTCCACCGGCAGCCCGGCGAAGGCGAACCGGTCGATCAGCGGGCTCAGCCGGCTCAGGCTCGGCTGCGGCGCGAAGTCGTCGCGCTCCGGCTCCTCGCTGCCGTCGGCGGCCGGGGCGAGCAGGCCGAGCAGGTGCCGCAGCTCCGTCATCGCGTCCCGTCCGGCGGCCTCGACCGCGCCCATCGCGGCCGCCGCCTCCTCCGGCATGGTGGCCAGCACCTCGCGGGCGGCCCCGGCCTGCACCACCATCAGGCTCACGTTGTGGCTGACGATGTCGTGCAACTCGGCCGCGATCCGCGCCCGTTCGGCGTCCACGGCGGCGCTCGCGGCGCTCTCCCGCTCACGCTCCAGCAGCCAGCCGCGCTCGCCGATGGCCGCCCGGTACAGCCGCCGCGCCCGTACCAGCGCGACGCCCAGCCAGCCGGCGGCCGCGCAGGCGGCGCCCGCCGTCGCGATCGCGATCCAGTCCGTCCCTGTTCCCCACACGGCGTCAAGCCTCCCAGGCCGGGGCTTGATCGACATCATCCGGGGGTGCCGCCCGCGTACATCCCGGGTACTACGGCGACCTGCGGTTACACCCGGGGTGGGACGCCCGGCCCGGGAGGCCGCGCCTACCGTCGTCGACCATGAGCAACGACCACGACGGGACCACCCGGCCCGACGACGCGCCGTACGTCGTCGAGCTGTCCGGGGTGCACAAGGAGTTCGGCGACGCCAAGGCGCTCGACGGCGTCGACCTGAGGATCCGCGCGGGTGAGGCGGTCGCCGTGATGGGCCCCTCGGGGTGCGGCAAGTCCACCCTGCTGAACATGGTGGCCGGACTGGACCGGCCCAGCTCCGGCAGCGTCCGGGTGCAGGGGCAGGACCTCGGCGGGCTGAACGAGAACGGCCTGGCGCTGTTCCGCCGCCGCCACATCGGCATGATCTTCCAGTTCTTCAACCTGATCGACGACCTCCCGGCCCTCGACAACGTCGCCCTGGCCGCCCAGCTGACCGGCACCAGCGCCAAGCAGGCGCGCCGACGCGCGCTGGAGCTGCTGGACGAACTCGGCGTCGCGCACCGCAAGGACGTCTACCCGGCCACCCTCAGCGGTGGCGAGCGCCAGCGGGTCGCGGTGGCCCGCGCCCTGATGAACCGTCCCGCGCTGCTGCTCGCCGACGAGCCGACCGGCGCGCTGGACAGCCGCTCCGGCGAGCAGGTGATGGACCTGCTGATCGACCTCAACCAGATCGGGCAGACCCTGCTGATCGTTACCCACGACCCCGACCTGGCCACCCGCTGCGCCAGTCGGCTGGTCGAGGTCGCCGACGGCAAGGTGGCGCGCGAGCGGATGCTGGAGGGGTCCTCGTGAACAGTGCTGTGTGGCGGGCCTCCCGGGCGGCCGTGAAGCGCCGCCGGGTGCAGACCGTCGTGATCGGACTGGTCGTCTTCTGCTCCACCGCGACGGTGCTGCTCGCCCTCGCGGTGATCAGCGCCGCCCGGGCCCCCTTCGACACCGCCTTCGAGGGTGAGCGCGGCGCGCACGTCAGCGCCCTCTTCGACCCGGCCAAGGCCTCGGCGGAGCAGCTGGCCGCCACCGCACACCGGCCGGGCGTCGAGGCGACGGCCGGGCCCTTCGACCAGGCGGTGGTGACCATCCCCACCGACTGGATCGGGCACCCGCCCGGCCCGCTGATCCTGGTCGGCCGGCCCGACCCGGCGGCCGCGCCGGTGGACCGGGTGAAGCTGCTGTCCGGCCGCTGGGCCACCGCGCCCGGCGAGGTGGTCATCGGTACCGCCGGGGGTTCCTCGGAGGGGAACCTCGGCACCCGGCTCACCACCGGCACCGGGGAGCGGCTCACCGTCGTCGGCTTCGCGAGCGAGATGAGCCAGTCCGCCGGCGGCTGGGTCACCCCCGAGCAGGCGGCCGCCCTGCACCCCACCGGGCGGCAGATGCTCTACCGCTTCACCGACGCGGCCACCGAGCAGCGGCTCACCGCCTCGCTCGGCCGCGCCACCGAGGGCCTGCCCGAGGGCGCGGTCGCCAACGCCCAGTCCTACCTGGTGCTCAAGCAGGCGTTCTCGGCCGGCGCCGACGCCTACCTGCCGGTGATGACGGTCTTCGGCGTGCTCGGCCTGGTCGTCGCCGCGCTGATCGTCGGCAACGTGGTCAGCGGCGCGGTGGTCTCCGGCTACCGGCACATCGGGGTGCTCAAGTCGATCGGCTTCACCCCGCGCCAGGTGGTCACGGTCTACCTGACGATGGTCTCGGTGCCCGCGGTCGTCGGCACGGTGCTCGGCACGGCGGCGGGCTGGACGGCCGCGTACCCGATCCTCAAGACCGCGTTCAGCGGCATCGCCACCGGCACCGCCGTGATCGATCCGGCCGGCTGGCTGCCCGCCGCGACCCTGCTCGGCGTCCCGCTGCTGGTCGCCCTCGCCGCGCTCGTCCCGGCCTCGCGGGCCCGGCGGCTCTCCGCCGCCCAGGCCATCTCGGCGGGCAGTGCGCCGCGCACCGGGCGCGGCCTCAAGGTCCAGCGGTGGCTGAGCGGCACCAGGCTGCCCCGCGCCGTCAGCCTCGGCCTCGGCCAGCCCTTCGCCCGCCCGGCCCGCACCGCGCTGACCATGGCGGCGATCGCGCTCGGCGTGGTCACCGTGACCGTGACCACCGGGCTGACCAGCACCCTGGCCGCCTCGATGTCCGCACCGGACCAGCACACCCACATCAACGTGCAGACCGCCGTCTTCTCCGGCAGCAAGCTCGCGCCCCGGCTGACCGCGGAGCAGACCGAGGCGATGCTGCACGCCACCCCCGGCGCCGACCAGGTCTCCGTCCGGGGCCTGGTGCGGGTCGGCATCGTCGGCCAGCCCCAGCCGGTCTTCGCCAACTTCTACGGCGGCGACGCCATGGTCGACCACCGGCGGCTGAACGTGGTCGAGGGCCGCCCGGCCACCGGGCTCGGTGAGGCCGAGGCCGGGCCGGCCTTCCTGGACCAGCACGGGCTCAAGCTCGGCGACCGGATCACCCTGGCCCTGGACGACCGGCGGACCACCGTCACCCTGGTCGGCCTGGAGACCCAGGGCAACGCCAACGCGCTCTCCTCCAACGCCGCCACCAGGGCGCTGCTCACCTCCGACCCGCACGTGGTCGAGTACGACGTGCGGCTCGCCGACGGCGCCGACGCCGCGGCCTACCGGAAGGCCGTCACGGACGCCGACCCGAGCCTGGGCACCGCGGTCGTCGCCCCGAGCACGGAAGGGTCGGTCGTCGCGATCAAGACGTTCAGCACGACCTTCTCCGTCCTGCTGTCGGTGGTCGCCGCGCTCGGCGTCTTCAACACCCTGCTGCTCACCATCCGGGAGCGCCGCCGCGACCTCGGCATGCTCAAGGCGATCGGGATGACGCCCCGGCAGGTGGTCGGGATGACGGTCACCTCGGTGGCCTGGCAGGGCGTGGTCAGCGGGATCGTCGGCATCCCGGTCGGGATCCTGGTGCACCGGCTGATCGCCGAGCACGTCCGGATCATCCACTTCACCGACGCGATGATCGACGTCTGGGGCGCCCCGCTGCTGGCCGCCCTCGCCCTCGCGGGCGTCGCGATCGCCGTCCTCGGCGCGCTGGTCCCGGCCCGCTCGGCGGCCCGGCTGCCGATCGCCGAGGTGCTGCACAACGAGTGAGCCCGCTCGGGGCGCGGCGGGCGGCTGGTCCGTAGGGCGGCGGGGCGGCGGGGCGGCCGGGTGGTGCACCGCCCGGCCGCCCCGCCGTGGGCGGAACCGCCGCGCCGTTACGCCGAGTACGTGACGCGGTCACGGCCGTGGCCGTAGGGGCGCCTATCATCGCGCCATGGCCACCGCTGAGCTGATCCGCATCGTGTCCCGCTCCTCACCCATGGCACTCGCCCAGGTCGACCGGGTCCGCGCCGAACTCGCCGAGCTGCACCCGGGGTTGCGCACCGAGGTGGTGCCGGTCACCACCTCCGGCGACCGCTGGACCGGGGACCTCGCCGCCCTGGGCGGCAAGGGCGCGTTCACCAAGGAGGTGGACGCCGCGCTGCTCGCCGGGGAGGCCGACGTCGCCGTGCACTGCCTCAAGGACGTGCCCGCCGACCGCCCGCTGCCCGCCGGCACCGTCTTCGCCGCCTACCTGCGCCGCGACGACATCCGCGACGCACTCGTCCACCCCGGCGGCCTGACCCTGGCCCAACTCCCGCCCGGCGCCCGGATCGGCACCTCCTCCGTCCGCCGGATCGCCCAGCTCGCCGCCTCCCACCCGCACCTGGAGTGCGTGCCGATCCGCGGCAACGCCAACAGCCGGCTCGCCAAGCTGGCCGCCGGGGACGTCGACGCGCTGCTGCTCGCCGTCTCCGGGCTGGAGCGGATCGGCGAGCGGGCCAGGATCACCGAGGTCCTGCCGGTCGAGGAGATGTGCCCGCCGATCGGTGCCGGCATCCTCGTGCTGCAGTGCCGCGAGGACGACGCGGCGACCATCGAGGCCGTCACCGGGCTCGGCCACCACGACACCTGGCGTGAGGCGGCGGCCGAGCGGATGTTCCTGCACGTGCTGCAGGGTCACTGCAACAGCCCGATCTCCGGCTTCGCCAAGGCGGAGGCGGACGGCCGGCTCTCGCTGCGCGGCCGGGTCTTCACCCCCGACGGCAAGCGGGTGCTGGACGCCCACGAGTGGGCCGGCGCGCTCACCCCGGAGGACCTCGGCACCTCGGTCGCCCTCGCGCTCAAGCGACAGGGGGCGCACGAGCTGATCTCCTCGATCCCGCACTGAGGCCCGTGCGGGCCGCTCCTCGCCCCGAGTGCCTTTCCTTCGGTTCTTTGCCTTCGTGATCTGGCCCCGCAGGCGTGCTGCTGAGATGATTCCCCGTGCGGGGCACGGCAACTGACATGTGCTCAACTGCCGTCGTCCCCGCGGAACGTGGAACGCGCACGCCGGGGGTGGACGTGGAGGCGTTGAGACCCACCGACCCGAGGACGGTCGGCGGCCGCTACCGGCTGCTGGCCCGGCTCGGCAGCGGTGGGATGGGGACCGTGTACCTGGGGCGCTCGCCCGGCGGGCGGCTCGTCGCGGTCAAGTGCGTGCACTGGGACCTCGCCACCGACCCCCACTTCCGGCTCCGCTTCACCCAGGAGATGGAGGCCGCCCGGCGGGTCGGCGGCTTCCACACCGCCCAGGTGGTCGACGCCGACCCGGACGGCGACCCGCCCTGGCTGGTCACCGCCTACATCCCCGGCCCGTCCCTGGAGTCGGCCGTCGCCGCCCACGGCCCGCTGCCCGAACCCGTCCTGCGGGTGCTCGGCGCCGGACTGGCCGAGGCCCTGGCGGCGATCCACGCGGTCGGACTCGTCCACCGCGACCTCAAGCCCTCCAACGTGCTGCTCAGCGACGACGGGCCGCGGGTCATCGACTTCGGCATCGCCCGCGCCCTCGACGGTGCCTCGATCACCCGCACCCAGACCGTCATCGGCACCCCCGGCTACATGGCGCCGGAACAGATCGCGGGCGAGCCGCTCAGCCCCGCCTGCGACCTGTTCAGCCTCGGCCGGGTGCTCTGCCACGCCGCCGGCAGCGCCCCGTACGGACACGGCGGCAACCCGCAGGTGCTGCTCTACCGGATCATGCACACCGAGCCCGACCTCGGCGAGGTGCCCGAGGCGCTGCGCCCGCTGGTCGCCGCCTGCCTGGCCCGCCGCCCGGAGGACCGGCCCACCCCCGCCGAGCTGGTGGAGCGGCTCGGGCCGCCCGGGTACGAAGGGCCGACCGGCTCATGGCTGCCGGAGGCGCTGCGGGTGCGGCCCGCCGTCCCGGAGGCACCGCTGCTGGCGCCCGGCCCGGGCCCCGGGGTGGCGCCGCCCGGGCGGGTGCCGTCCACCCGGGTGCCGACCCTGCTGGGCGCGGACCCGTACGGCGCCGGTGGCTGGGTGCGCACCGAGCCCTCGGAGGCGGCGGCCCGGAGGCGCCGGGCGCGGCGGCTCCGGATCGTGCTGCCGAGCGCGCTGGTGCTGATCGCGGCTGCGGTGCTGGTGCCGGTGTACCTCCAGCACGACAAGGGCGGCGGCACCGGGCTGGACAACGGCGGCTTCGTGGTCGCCAAGGACGACGGCGGTTCGCCGGACTGCGTGACCGGCGGGTCCTCCGGCGCGTCCGGTTCCGCCGGCGGTACGGGCGGTGACGCGAACGCCTACCAGGGCCCGCCCGCGGCGGTGCCGAACGGCACCCCGCACGCCTCCGGCCTGCTCACCCCCGCCGACCGGGACACCCTGACGCTGGGCCGCTCGCTGACGCTCAGCTGGGACAAGGCCGGCGCGGTGACCAAGGTCTTCACCCGGCGCGGCAGCCTGCCCTGGCAGGCCTCCGGCTGGCTCACCTCCGCCGCCTGCACCTTCAAGCCCACCGAGGCGGGCGTCTACCAGTGGGCCGTGGTCGGCGCCAACGCCTCCAGCGGCAGCATCGGCAGCGGCTGGAGCGCCACCCGCTACCTCAACGTGCAGACCGACCAGGACCAGGTGGCCAACCCGGTCAAGTCCGCTCCTTCGGCCCCCATCCCGGTCTTCCCGAAGGACCAGCAGGTGGTCCCGGTGGGGAAGCCGGTCGAGTTCAGCTGGGCGAGCGCCGGCACCACCTCCACGGTGAACATCCTGACGCCGGGCGCCACCGACTGGGACCACCGGCCCTGGCAGACCGCGCTGAGCATCACGTACACGCCGAAGCTGCCCGGGGTGTACATCTGGACCGTCTTCACCTCGGGGCCGGGCGACTGCACCGGCGGGCCGGCCACCGGCGGGGGCTGCGTCAGCGGCGGGAGCGAGCAGCGCTACCTGGTCGTGCAGTGACGGCCGCTCAGGGCGCCGCCGCCCGGGCCCGGGCCACTCGCCGGACCACCGGCGCCAGCGCCAGCCCCACCGCCGCCCCCAGGACGACCCCCTGCACCCCGTCCCAGACGTTCTGCACGTCGCAGGCCCGCCCGATCGACGGCACCGCGTACTGCACCGCCGACACCGCGAACGGCAGCACCGCCGCGCCCAGCAGCGCCACCACCGCCCGCCGCCTGGTCCCGGCCAGGGCGGCGGCGAAGCCGACCGGGGCGTAGGTCGCCAGCTTGAGCTCGATGTGCCGCACGTGCATCAGCTCGTACGGCGAACGCGGCCGCGCGCCCTGGACGGTGCAGTGCCGCACGGCGTCCGCGGACAGCCGGAACGCCTCCGGCAGCAGCGTCGCCACCAGGACCCCGCCGAGCCCGAGCAGCAGCAGGAAGCCCACCACCCAATGGGCCCGCAGCAACCGCCCCACCGGCCGGTTCAGCAGCGCGGCCGGCACCAGCGAGAGCAGCAGTCCGGGCCAGAACATCGGCATCCCGCCGAGCACCGCACTGATCACGCCTCAAACGGACGCACCGAACGTCCGTCCGGTTCTGGTGCCGCGCCGGTGGCCTCAGTGCTCTTCCAGCAGGGGGAACAGCCGGGTGACGGCGGCGACCGGTCGGGCCCCGGCGGGGCGGGCGGCCGGGTCGGCCTCGCGGTCGCGGTAGCGGGCGAGGATCCGGCGCACCTCCGCGCCGACGGCGGCCAGTTCGGCCGGGGTGAGGTGGACGACGGCGCTGAACGCCTCGTCCCGCTGCCACTCGGCCGGGGCCTCGGAGCGCCGGGCCAGCCAGCGCCGGTGGCTCTCGTCCTCCAGGCCGCGGGCGAGTTCGCCGAACTCCTCCTCGCCCGGCTCCGGGCTCTGTTCCGATCCCCGCTCCGGGCTCTGCTCCGGTCGGGCCCGGGGGAGGCGCCAGGGTCGGGCCCGGCCGTCGAGGGCGGGCGCCTCCTCGATCAGCCCGTAGTGGGCGAGCCGGCGCAGGTGGAAGGAGCAGAGTCCGGAGCTCAGCCCCAGGTGTGCGGCGGCCTCGGTGGAGGTGAGGGTGCCGTGTTCGGCGAGGAGTGCCAACAGGGCGGTGCGCACCGCGTGTTCGGCGAGGGCCTCGGATCTGACGACGTCTTCGGTCACTTTGCAAAGTCTGCTACTTTGCAAAGCTGACAGCAAGTCCATCGAAGGGGAGCACCCGTGTCCGAGCTGCGCGAGCGTCCGACCGTCCTGAGGATCACCGAGGTGGGGGAGGAGATCCTCCGCCGCACCTGCCGCACGGCGACCGAGCAGGACTTCGGCAGCGAGTGGCTGGCCCGGCTGGTCGACGACATGTTCGCCACCATGTACGTCGCCGACGGCTGCGGCCTCGCCGCCAACCAGGTGGACGTCGACCTCAGGCTGTTCGTCTACGACTGCACCGACGAGGACGGCGTGCGGCACGTCGGACACGTGCTCAACCCGGTGGTCGAGGCGCAGGAGCCCGGCCGCCGGCTGGTCGAGGACGTCGAAGGCTGCCTGTCCGTGCCCGGTGCCAACACCCAACTCGCCCGCCCCGCCCACGCGGTGGTGCGCGGAGTCGACCAGCACGGCGAACCCGTGGTGATCGAGGGCGCCGGCTACTTCGCCCGCTGCCTCCAGCACGAGACCGACCACCTGAACGGCGGCCTCTACCTCGACCGGCTCTCCGCCCGCGACCGCAAGCGGATGATGAAGCAGACCGCCGACCGCCGCGAGAAGGTCTTCGCCGAGCGCGCCGCCCGGGCCGCGAAGCCTGGTGCGGCGCGGTGAACCACCCTGCTCGCCCCGCCCACTCCGACCACTCCGACCACCCCGCTCACCTCGCCGCCGTCCGCGACTCCTACGACACCGTGGCCGCCGACTACCTGCGCCGCGTCGTGCCGCCGGAGGGCATGGACCCGCTCTCGCGCGCGATGCTCGCCGCCTTCGCGGAACTGGTCCGGGAGGCGGGCGGCTCCGAGGTCGCCGACCTCGGCTGCGGACCGGGGCGGGTGACGGCGTACCTGAACGGGCTGGGGCTCCGCGCCCACGGCGTCGACGTGTCGGGCGCGATGATCGCCCTCGCCCGCGGCGCGTACCCCCGACTGCGCTTCGCCGTCGGCTCGATGGCCGCCCTGGACGCCGCCGACGGCAGTCTCGGCGGCATCCTCGCCTGGTACTCCGTCCACCACACCCCGGAGGCCGAACTACCCGCGCTGCTCGCGGAGTTCCACCGGGTGCTGGCCCCCGGCGGGCACCTGCTGCTGGGCGGGCACACCGGCGACGAGGAGTCCCGGCCGAGCTCGGCGTACGGGCACCCGGTGACCTGGGCCTCCCACCTCGTCCCGGCCGACCGGCTGGTCGCGCTGCTCGCGGGAGCCGGGTTCACCGTCACCACCCGGCTGGAACAGGCCCGGCCGGAGCGCCCGGACCGGGGGTACGTCAGCCTGCTGGCGAGGGCGTGACCCGGGGCGCTCTCGGGGGTGCACCCCGACGGAAGATCAGGGGGCGGCGGCGGTCCGACCCTGATGATCGGGGCGCGGCGGGTCGGCAGACTCGTCGGTGAGCCGGACGCGCCGGCTCGCCGACGACCAGTCTGGAGCTGCAGAACCCGTGAACGCCTCCACGCACCGCACCCGTTGGGCCGCCGTCGCCGCGGCCGGAACCCTGGCGGCCGTGCTGACGGTCGGGGCCGGTGCACCCGCCCTCGCCGCCCCGGCTGCTCCCGCCGCGGGCGCGGCCGGGGCCGGAACTCCGGCACCGCTGGACCGGGCGGCCGTCCGGGCGGCACTCGCCGGGCGGCCGGCCGCCGACGTCTCCGCCTCCTTCGTCCGCGTCACCGGCTCCACCGGCCGCTTCGAGGGCAGTTCGGCGGAGGACGGCATGGCGGTGGACCCGCACGGCAGGTTCCGGATCGGGTCGGTCTCCAAGGTCTTCACCACCACCGTCGTCCTCCAACTCGTCGCCGAGGGCCGGATCGACCTGGACGCCGACGTCCGGCGGTACCTGCCGGACTTCCCCTACCAGGGGGTCGAGGTCGGCCAGTTGCTCAACCACACCAGCGGGCTGCCGGACGGCTCCAACGCGCCCTGGGGCGACGGGACGACCACCTGGTTCGAGGCCCACCGGTTCGACTCCTTCACCCCCGAGCAGGTCCTCGCCACCATGCACGGCTACCCGCTGGGCTTCACGCCCGGCACCGAGCAGCAGTACAACGGCATGAACACCTTCGTCGCCGGGCTGGTCGTCGAGGAGGTCACCGGTCGCAGCTTCGCCGACGAGCTGAACGACCGGATCATCCGGCCGCTCGGCCTGCACGACACCGCCCTCCCGGACGCCGACGACCCCTCCCTGCGCCACCCCGCCACCCGCCCCTACCTGACCGTCCCCGACGCCGGCGGCGGCACCCACCGGGCGGACGTGACCGAGCAGAGCGCCTGGCCCTGGGTCGAGGGCGGCATGGTCTCCAGCGCCGACGACCTGGACCGCTTCATGACCGCCCTGTTCCGCGGGCGCCTCCTCCCCGCCGCCCAGCAGGAACTGCTCTTCACCGTCCCCGACGTCCCCACCGCCGCCCACAGCACCCACTGCCCCGGCGGCAAGGCCTGCATGAGCACGGGCCTGGAGCGCCTCCAGGCCCACGGCATCACCGCCTGGGGCAAGACCGGCTCCCGCCCCGGCTCCACCAGCGGGGTCTTCGCCACCCGCGACCTCTCCCGCAAGGTCGTCTACTCCGTCGACCCGACCTCCCTGAACGGCGCCGAGTCGACGTACGTCCTCGGCCTGGTGGCCGCCTCATTCGGCATCAGTTCCGTGTTCTGACGCCCCCGCGCCCTCCTCCCGCAGGGTGAACCGCGGTTGGCTCTCCCGGGGGAGGAGCTCCGGTCGCGCGGTCGAGGCGGGGGAGGGGCGGTGGCGGCGAGGGTGGACGCATGGTGATGAACATCCCGGTCGGTGATACCGAACGCCCAGTGCCCCGTTGGGCCCTGCGCCTGGCCAAGGCCCTGCCCTTCGTCCTCCTGCCGCACTGCCTGTGGCGGCTGCCGTTCGCCTTCGACTTCGCGATGGGCACGGTCGACCCGGACCGCCCGCCCTGGGTCTGGTGGGCGACCCCGTACGTGTTCGGACTGAGCCTGGTCACCGAGGGGCTGGCGCTGCTCACCCTGGGCCTGGTCAGCGGCTGGGGCGAGGTGTTCCCGCGCTGGGTGCCGTTCCTGCGGGGGCGCCGGGTGCCGCCGCTGGGGCCGCTGGTCGCGACGGTGCTGGGCGGGCTGGTGCTGTTCGGACTGTTCGGGCTCCAGCCGCTCGCCTGGGCCGGCGTGGTGGACGAGGTCGGGTTCAGCAACGGCTGGTGGGAGGCGCTGTGCCGGGTCTGCGTCAGCCCGGCGGCGCTGTGGGGGCCGATCACCATCGCCCTCGGTGTCGCGTACTACCGCCGCCGCACCGCCTGAGCGCCCGGTCGGCGCGGGAAGCCGGACCGGCCGGCCTCCCGCGCCGACCGGGTGGGCGTCAGTGCGTCCGGTAGTACTCGCCGACCGCGGTGAAGGCCTCCTTCGGGTCCCAGGGCAGGCCGGGGAACCTGCTGCCCGGGCGGTCCTCGTACACCTTGACGATGCCGTAGCTGGCCAGGTCGAGGTCCTCGCGGGGGTCGCCGTCCGGGCGGTGGACGAAGTCGTACAGCGCGAAGGTGAACACGAAGGCGGCGTCGATGCCGCCCTCGTCGAAGGCCGTCAGCAGCTCGCGGACGTACCCGGCCTGGGCGGGCTCGTCGCGCTCGTACCTGCCGTCGAGGCGCACCGGGCCGTCGGCGTCGTACTCGACGACCTCCAGGCCGAGCGCGCCCCGGTCGCCCGCGCCGCGGTAGGTGGCGGAGCCGAACTCGGTGACGGCGACCGGTTTGCCCTGGGCCGTGAGGTCCCGGACGCCGTCGGCGAAGCGGTCGGCGATTCCGGCGGAGCGGTACAGGTCGAGGGAGATCCGGTCGAAGGGCGTCCAGTCGACCCGCTCCAGCGGGACGGCGGCGTAGGTGACGGGCCCGTCGAAGTGCGCGCGGACGGTGGCCACCGCCTCGCCGAGGAAGGCGTTGACCTTGGCGCTGACCGCCCCGAGGTGCTGGCGCACCTCCTCCGGCCGGGCGAGCAGCGCGACCCGCTCGTCCGTGGTGGCGCCGGGCAGGAAGCCGGGGTTCATCAGGCTCAGTTCGGCACCGGCCACGAACACCACCTCGGCCCCGCCGCGCCGCAGCCGCTCCGCGCGCCCGGCGCAGTCGGCGAACAGCCGCAGCATCTCCTCGGTGGTCAGCTCCAGCGGGTACGGGGAGAACCAGACCTCCAGCCCGAGTCCGGCGGCCAGCCCGGCGGCGAGCTCGATCCGGTCCGGATCACCGCCCATGATCCGGACGGCGGTGCAGTGCAGTTCGTCGCGGATGATCCGCAGCTCGCGTTCGACGGTCTCCGGCTCGAACAGCTTGCGGGAGTACGACCCGTCCCTGACGAAACCGGTGTCGTAGCTGATTCCCTTGGCGCGCATGGTCCCCTGCCTTCATGGCGGATCGGAAACGTACGGAATTTACGGTACGGCTAGTACCGTAGTTGCCGTCGGGGTCGGAGGGCAAGTAAGCATGGGGGCGGTACGGGCGACAGCGAGGGCGGAGCGGGAGCATGGCCGGGCAGACGCGGCGGCGCGGGGCGGCGCTGGAGGAGGCGATCCTGGCGGCCGCGGTCGCGGAGCTCGCCGGGTCCGGGTACGCCGGGCTGACGATGGACAAGGTCGCCGCCCGCGCGGGCACCAACAAGAACGCCATCTACCGGCGCTGGCCGAACCGCCTGGCCCTCGGCATCGCCGCCTACAAGCAGCTCGCCAAGGCCGCCCCGCTCCCCGACACCGGCGAACTGCGCGGTGACGCGCTGGAGTTGCTGCGCCAGGCGAACCGGCACTGGAGCTCCCCGCTCGGCGGAGTGCTGCGCGAACTGCTGGCCGCCGCGGGCGGCGCGAGCGAGTTCCTGGCGCAGTTGCAGGACCAGTCCGGCGACGCCGCGGCCGCCCCCTGGCTCACCGTGCTGGGCCGGGCCGTCGCCCGCGGCGAGGCGGAGCCCGAGGTGCTGCACCCGCGGGTGGCGACGGTGGCGGTGGTGCTGCTGCGCAACGAGTTCGTGGTGCGGGGGGTGCCGAGCGCGCCCGACGACGTGCTGGTGGAGATCGTCGACGAGGTGTACCTGCCGCTGGTGCGGCGCCGGGGCGTGCCCGGTTAGTCGTTCCCGGTGACCAGGGTGTCGGCGAGCCGCTCGGCGACGGTCGGGTCCAGCGGGCCGTGGCCGAGCAGGAAGCGGTACCAGAACACCCCGTAGACCTGGTCCACGATCAGGTCCAGGTCGGCGTGCTCGGCCAGTTCGCCGCGCTCGCGCCCCCGGGCGAGCAGCCCGTGCAGCGCGTCGCGCCGGGTGGCGGTGAAGGCCTGCATCAGTTCGGCCAGGTGCGGGTCGCGGGCGGCCTCGCGGACGAGGGTGCGCAGCGCGGAGGCCGTGGTGCTCTGCTGGGCGGCGTCGAAGGTGGTCTCGACGAAGGCCCGCAGGTCGGTGCGGAGTGCGCCGGTGTCCGGGTGGTCGGTGACGTCCTGGTCGGCGCGGTCGGTGAGGGCGTCCAGCAGGACGGCGCCCTTGGAGGGCCACCAGCGGTAGACGGTCTGCTTGCCGACGCCGGCCGCGCGGGCGATGGCGTCGATGGTGACGGGTGTGCCGTCGGATTCCGCGAGCAGGTGCAGTGCCGCGTCCAGGATCGCCCGGTGGGCCGCCTCGTTGCGGCGGCGGCCGGTGTGCGGCCGGGCGGCCTGGGGGTCGGTCTCGCTCATGGTGGTGTCCCTTTCCTCCGGTCCCCGTTCTTCCTCCCCCACTTGACAAGACTAGCAGTCTCGGCAAACATCATTACCGGAACCGATGGTCTCGACAAGTTCCTGATCAAGCCGGAAGGGCCAGAACCATGAGCACTGCATCGAACCTCTTCACCGGACAGCGCGTCGTCGTCATGGGCGGCAGCTCGGGCATCGGCGAGGCGACCGCGACCGCCTTCGCGGCCGACGGCGCCGAGGTCGTGATCACCGGCCGCGACCGCGCGAAGCTGGACGCCGCCGTCGCCCGGATCGGCGGAAAGACCGAGGGCGCACAGCTGGACGCGACCGACCCGGCCGCCCTCGCCGCCTTCTTCACCGGCGCCGGCACCGTCGACCACCTGGTCGTCGCGGTCAGCGGCGCGGCCGGCAGCGGCCCCTTCGCCCAACTCGACCTCGCCGACCTCGCCCACGGCTTCGACGCCAAGTTCTGGCCGCAGGTGCGCGTCCTCCAGACCGCCCTGCCGCACCTGCGCGAGGACGGCTCGGTCACCCTGATCACCGCCGCCTCGGCCCGCGCCGCCATCCCCGGCACCGCCGGACTGGCCGCCATCAACGGCGCCCTGGAGGCGATGGTCCCGCCGCTGGCCGTCGAACTCGCCCCGCTGCGGGTCAACGCCGTCTCGCCCGGCGTCATCGACACCCCGTGGTGGGACCGCGTCCCCGCCGAGCAGCGCACCGCGCTCTTCGATGGCCTGGCCGCCACCACCCCGGTCGGCCGGGTCGGCCGCCCCGAGGACGTCGCCCGGGCGATCCAGATGTTCGCCGCCAACACCTTCGTCACCGGCGTGGTGCTCGACTGCACCGGTGGGGCCAACCTGCCGACCGGCCGCTGACCGCTGACCGCTGTACGGCGCGACGGCCCGCCCGGGAGCACCCCGGGCGGGCCGTCCTCGCAGGTCGGGCCTAGGGTTCGAGCATGAACGTACCCGCACTGATCCCGATCCGGCGCGAGCCGGACTGGCGCACGGACACCATCGGCCGCTGGCAGGGCGGCCAGTTCCTGGCCTCGGCCGTCGTGGCCGAGGGCCGACCGTACGCGGTGCTGCACCGTTTCGACCCGGCGGGGCAGCACCTGGAGTCGAGCATCCGGGCCGTCGGCACGGCGGCGGAGGCCCGTCGGCTGCTGGACGAGTGGCTGGACGCCCTGCCCGAGCGCGCGTACGGGGACATCGCGATCGCGCAGTTCTCCGTGGAGGTCGACGGCGTGCTCTTCGGGCTCCTCCTCGACGAGGAGGAAGCCGACGAGGACGACGAGGAGGGCGAGGAGGAAGGGCCCTGGGTCGAGCTCCGCCCCGACGGCCTCGGCTTCCACGCGCCGTGGGACGGCTGCTACGACACCTGAGCCGTCACCGCCCGCGGGCCGTCACCACTCCGCGACCCGGTAGTCCTTGAGGAACACTCCCGACACCGGGTGGCCCGCCTCGCCGCGCACGATCGGGTCGTACACCCGGGCCGCGCCGTCCACGATGTCCAGCGGGGTGCGGAAGCCCCGGGCGGCGATCCGGGTCTTCGCCGGCGCCGGGTTCTCGTCGGTGATCCAGCCGGTGTCGACGGCGCACATGTGCACGCCCCGTGGGGCGAGTTCGGCGGCGCTGGTGCGGGTGAGCATGTTGAGCGCGGCCTTGGCCATGTTGGTGTGCGGGTGGCGCGCGGTCTTGTTGCGGACGGCGAACCGGCCCTCCACCGCCGTGACGTTGACGATGTAGCGGGCGGGGTGCGGGGAGGCCAGCAGCAGCGGCAGCAGCCGGTCGCAGAGCAGGGCCGGGGCCAGCGAGTTGACCAGCTGGGTCTCCAGCAGCTCCGCCGGGTCGAGCGAACCGAGCGTGGCGGACCAGGAGTTGGCCGGTGCCAGGTCGGGCAGCAGCCCGGCCTCGTCGGTGAGGTCCAGCAGGGAGCCCGCCCCGGAAGGGAGTTGGGCCGCGACGGCGGACGGCCGGAAGCCGGGGGCGTGGGTGACGGCCCGGCGGTCGGCGCCCGGCAGGGCCGCGGCCTCGCCCGCCGCCAGCAGGGCGTAGGACTCCGGGGGGCGGCGCAGGGTCTGCGCGGCGTTGTTGACCAGGATGTCCAGCGGTCGGCCCTCGGCGCGCAACTGCTCGGTCAGGCCCAGGACTTGGCGCGGGTCACGGAGGTCGATGCCGACCACGGTCAGCCGCTCCCACCACTGCGCGCTGCCCTCGGCGGCGCGGAAGCGGCGGACGGTGTCCTGTGGGAAGCGGCTGGTGACGGTCAGCTCGGCGCCGTCCCGCAGCAGCATCAGCGCGAGCTGGAAGCCGATCTTCACCCGTCCGCCGGTGAGCAGCGCCCGGCGCCCGCGCAGGTCGGTGGAGAGGCCGCGGCGGGCGGTGTTGTCGGCCGCGCAGTCCGGGCACAGCATGTGGTAGAAGCCGTCGACCTGCCGGTACGCCTGCTTGCAGACGTAGCACTTGCGCGCGACGACCAGTTCGCCGACCGGCCCTCCCGGAGCCGTGGCGAGCGCTGTGTCCTCGCGGCGCTGCCGGGCGCCGGTCGCGGTGGCGGCGAGCAGTGCGGCGTCGGCCTGCCGGACGGCGTCCTTGGCCTCCTGGCGGCGGCGCTTGCGGCTCTCCATCACGAAGGAGCTGAGCTGGCGCTCGGCGACCAGCCGGGTGCGGTCGTGCGGGGGGAGGCCGCGCAGCCGGCCCAGGGTGACGCTGAACGCGCTGAGTTCCTCGGGGGTGAGGCCCGCCGCACACGCGGCGTCGCTGGTCGTGGTGGTGGTGATCAGCTGGTGGTGGTCGTCCCGGACCGTCATGTCCGCCCCCTCGTTCCGTACAGGTGGGAGGGACTGTAGTTGACGGTCCGGGACGATGAGATGCCAATTTCTTCCGGCTGCCCGAGCCGCCCGTGCCACCCGAGCTACCCGAGCTGCCCGAGCTGTCCGTGCCGCCCGAGAGTGTCGGCCCGGCCGTGACGCACAGAGGCGCCGACGGCCCCCTGGCCCGTCGGCGCCCCGCGGGGTCGTGGCGTCAGCCCGTGTACTTGCTGAAGATCTTCGCGAACTCGTACGGCTGCTGGGTGATGTTGGTGCACTTGGCCAGCGAGCCGGTGCAGGCGTTGGCGTCCCGGGTGGCGTCCCAGAAGGCGAGCAGGCCGAGGTGGTTCTGCTGGGCGAAGGTCGTCAACTGCTGGGCGGCGGCCTGGTTGTAGATCTGGTGGTCGTCGTTCTCGCCGATCATCGGGGTGACCCCGACCATGGCCCACAGCTGGGCGTCGGTCTTCGCCGGGTAGAGCGCCTTGAGCTGGCCGAAGGTCGCCTGCGCGGCCTGGACGGCGGCGTTGCCGTAGTCGCTGCCGGAGCGGTAGTAGTCCATCGCCATGATGTTCACCAGGTCCAGGTTGACCCCGGCGTCCCGGGCGGACTTGACGATGGCGACGCCGTCGCTGGTCAGGCCCTCGGGCAGGACGGGCAGGGTGAGCGAGACCTTGAGGCCGGGGTGGGCCTGCTGGAGCTTGGCGAGCGCGGCGGAGCGGCGGTCGTTGGAGGCGGTGTCGGCGATCGCCGCGCCCTCGATGTCGTAGTCGACGTAGCGCAGGTTGTAGGCGTTGACGACCGCGTCGTACTCGTTGAACAGCGAGTCCACCGAGGTGCAGGCGGCGGCGAGTTCGGTGCCGCTGGCGCCGCCGAAGGAGAGCCTGACGTCGCCGCCGGCCGCGCGCAGCGCGTCGACCTGGTCCTTGGCCCAACCGGTGCGCGGGTCGTAGGCGTTGAACCAGCTGGCCTTGCAGCCGACGCCGGTGACGAAGCCCATGGTGTAGCCCTTGACGCCGCCGGCCTTGGCCATGTCGGGCATGGACGGGGTGGGCCAGGCGCCCATGTCGATGTACGGGGCGACGGGGAGGGCGACGTTCGGCGGCGGGGTGGTCGGGCCGCCGGTCGGGGTGGAGGTCGGCGGGGTGGTCGGGGGAGTGGTCGGTCCGCCGCCACCGGGGCCGGTGAGGGTGACGTCGTCGGCGAGGTAGGCGCCCTGCCCGTACCAGCCGTGCAGGTAGACGTTGACGCTGGTGGTGCTCGGTCCGGTGGTGAAACTGGCGGACAGCTGCTGCCAGTTGGCGCCGCCCGGGGTCCACACGGCGGGGTCGGTGACGCCGCTGCCGGTGGCGCCGAGGTAGACGTACTGGCCCTGCACCCAGGCGCTCAGGGTGTAGGTGGTGTTGGGCTGGACGCTCACGGTCTGGCCGCACTGCGCGGTGTCGCTCGCGCTCACCGCCCCCTTGAGGGCGTCGGTTCCGCTGTGGGCGCCGGAGGTGACGATGCTTCCGGTGCCGGCGGAACAGCTCCACGGGGCGAGCGTGCCGCTCTCGAAGCCGCCGTTGGCGAGCAGGTTCGCGTCCGCGGCGCCGGCGTTCCCGGCGAGGGCGGCGAGGCCGCCGGCCGCGAGCGCGGTGGCGGCGGCGAGGCTCAGCAGGGTGGTCCGGCCGGCGGGGCGGCGGCGGGTGGGGGCGTGCTGGGGCGCGCTGGGCATGGGGGTGCCTCTCGGAGCGTGGGGCCGCCCGCGCCGCGAAGGGGGGAGACGCGGGGCGGGCGGCAGCATGGGGGCTGTTCCGGTGCGGGAGGAGCGCGGTGCTGAGGATCAAACTGGACTAGACCAGCTGTGCACGTCAAGCACTTCCCGGGGTTCGGGAGCCTTCCGAGAGCAGGTTTTAGGGAGGGTTTAAGGAGGGCGGGTCGGCCCGTGACGGCCCGTCAGCCGGTCAGCCGCCGCAGCAGGGCTTGCACTCCTTCACCTGGACGTCGTCGAGCACCGGCCCGAAGGCGCCCCGCACGGTGCTCTCGAAGGTCAGCGTGGTCGAGGAGTTGTACGCGACGAAGCTGAACTGCCGTCCGACGTAGCCCATGGCGGCGCGGGTCTTGCCGGTGACGTCGAAGGAGAAGTCCTGGAAGTCCTGTCCGTCGATCAGCACTCGGCCGGTCCGCAGGGCGGGCCCGCCGCCGGGGTTGCCGGCCAGTGCGTAGCTCACCGAGTAGGTGGCGCCGGGGATCGTGGTGAAGGTCTGGGCGATGGCGCCGCTGTCGGCACCGTTGAGGTCCACCGACTGGTCGCCCTCGGCGGCCTGCCAGAACCCGGCGCCGATCAGGTCGACGCTGCCGCTGGTGACCAGCCACGGGCCGATGCTCTGGCCGGCCACCGGCTCGGTGAAGGTGTTCGGCGCGATCTTGGGGGACTCGAAGCTGCCGTCGTCGAAGCGGCTGAGCGCGCGGTGGCCGGCCGCCTGGGCCGGGGTGGCGAGGCCGGCGGTGGTCAGCGCGGTGGCGGCGGCGAGGGTGAGGGCGAGGGCGGCGGTGCGGGTGCGCGAGAGCGACATGGGTTCCTCCCCGAGGCGGGCGACGTCTTCGGTCGCCTCCGTGGCGGCGGGCCGGGTCGACCGGCCGCGGACCGAGCCTCGACCGTCGCGGCGAGCCGTGCCAAGACCGGACCGGCGGCGCCAGGTGGCGCGATGATCCCGCGACCGGGCCCCCGCGCGCCGGTTTGGCGGGGCGGACGTCCGCCGGGCCCGGGCGGACCGTCCGGGGGCGAACGCCCGGGCCGACGGCCGGGTGCGGGAGCCCGGTGGTGAAACCGGAGGCGCGCGCCCCGTTCGCGCCGCACGGCGGTCCGATGACCGTACCGGAGGCGGGGGTTGACCTCGGAAGGCTTGACCTCGAGTGCACTCCAAGGGGGAAGCTGGCGGCGTTGATCCACTTCGGCTCAGCGGAACCACAGAGCGGAACCACAGAACGGAGCACCGTCATGCGCAGCGCCTTCTTCGGCAGCGGCGGCCCGGAGGTCGGCGTGATCGGCCTCGGCTGCATGGGGATGACCCACGCCTACGACGTCCGGAGCCGGGACGACGAGAGGTCCGTCCGGGTCATCCACCAGGCCCTGGACCTCGGCGTCACCCTGATCGACACCGCCGACGTCTACGGCCCGTACAGCAACGAGGAGGTGGTCGGCGCCGCCCTGGCCGGCCCGCACCGCGAACGCGCCTTCCTCGCCACCAAGGTGGGCATCGTCCCGGGCGGCGGCGGCCCGAACGTGCGCGACGGCCGGCCCGAGCACGTGCGCCGCTCGATCGACGACAGCCTGCGCCGGCTCGGCACCGACCACGTCGACCTGTACCAGCTGCACCGGGTCGACCCGGCCGTCCCGATCGAGGAGACCTGGGGCGCGCTCGCCGAGGCCGTCCGGGCCGGAAAGGCCCGCCGGATCGGGCTCTCCGAGGTCGGCGTCGAGGAGATCCGGCGCGCCCAGGCGGTGCACCCGGTGGCCTCCGTGCAGTCCGAGCTGTCGCTGTGGACCAGGGACGTGCTGGCCGCGGTGCTGCCGTACACCGAGGAGCAGGGCATCGCCTTCCTGCCCTTCTCGCCGCTCGGCCGGGGCTTCCTGACCGGCAGCATCTCCTCCTTCGACGAGCTGCCCGAGGACGACCTCCGCCGCCGCCTGCCGCGCTTCCAGCAGGACGCGCTCAAGGCCAACCTGGCGCTGGTCGGCAGGGTCCGGGAGATCGCCGAGCGGCTCGGCACCACCCCGGCGCGGGTCGCGCTGGCCTGGGTGCTGGCGCAGGGCCGGTACGTCCTCCCGATCCCGGGCACCAAGACGCCGCGCTACCTGGAGGACAACGTGGGCGCGGCCGCGGTCGAGCTCTCGGCGGCCGACCTGGCCGAGCTGGACGCGCTGCCGGCCCCGGAGGGCGGGCGCTACTGAGCGCCCCGGGCGTCGCCCGCCCCGAGGGCCCGGGCCGTCACCGCTCCATGACCCAGACCAGCTGCCGTCCGGTCTCGCCCGGGGCCCGGACGGCGGCCTCGGCGACCCGGTCCAGCCGGTAGCCGAGCTTGCGCGGGACGGCCGCGCTGGCGGTGTTCGCCCGGTCGCAGCGGATCTCCACCCGGGCGATCCCGGGCAGCGCCAGCGCGGCCTGGGTCAGCGCCCCGGCCGCGGCGGTGGCGATGCCGCGGCCGACGTGCCGGGCCGCGACCCAGTAGCCGATCTCCAGCGCGCCCGGGCCGAGCCGCGCGTGCAGCCCGAGGGCGGCGACCACCCGGCCGGGGGCCTCGTCCAGGTCGGCGAGGTACATGAAGTCCGTCCCGGCCTCCCAGGCGGCGGTGCCGGCCCGGGTCCGTTCGGCGGTCCGGGCCCGGGTGGGGACCTCGGCCGCCCAGTCCAGCCAGGGCCGCAGGTGCTCCAGGTTGGCCCGGACCGCCCGGTGCAGCGCGGGTGCGTGGGCGCTGCGGCGGCGGTGCAGGCAGAGGCCGCCGGGCAGCCGCAGCAGTTCGGGCGGCCGCCCGGTGGTCACCTCGGGTGCCGCCCGGACGGGCTCGCAGGACTGCGGCAGTGCGGGGCTCATGGCGGCGATTATGTCCTTGGCCCGGACCTGCCACATCCGGACGGGGGCGCATCCCGTCCCGCCGACCGGCGGGGGCGGGCGGGAGCGGGAGAGGGGCGGGAGGAGGCGGCCTCCGGCGCGTCAGAGCCGGACCATCACCTCGTCCAGCTCCTTGCGCCGCAGGTCCGGCACCCGCGCCCCCTCGGCGGGGTAGCCGACCGGGATCACGTACGCGGCCCGCTCCTCCGCCGGGCGCCCGCACACCTCGTTGAGGAACCGCATCGGGCTCGGCGTGTGGGTCAGTGTGGCCAGCCCGGCCTGGTGCAGCGAGGCCAGCAGCAGTCCGACCGCGATCCCCACCGACTCCTTGGTGTAGTACGGGCGCGGCGAGTCGGGGCCCTTGTGCACCTCGAAGACCACGATCACGGCCGGCGCGTCCTCCAGGAACGGCTTGTGCCAGTCGGTGCCGATCGGCGCCAGCGCGGCCAGCCACTCCTCGGACGCCCGGTGGCCGTAGAACTCGCGCTCCTCCGCCTCGGCCGCCTCGCGCAGCAGCCGCTTGCGCTCCGGGTCGGTGATCACCACGAACCGCCAGGGCTGGACGTGGGCGCCGCTGGGCGCGGTGCTCGCGGTGCGGACGGCCCACTCGACCACCCCGTCCGGGATCGGTTCGGTGGAGTAGTCGCGGACGGTCCGGCGCTGCGCCATCACGTCGTGGAATGCCTTGCTGCGGGCCTCGGCCTGGTGGGCCGGCACCGTCATCGGGGTGAGCGGGACGGTCGGGTGGGGCGTCCCTGCCACTGCGCTGTCAACCATGGCCGACAGCACAGCACATGACGGCCGCTCCGGGAAGAGGTAGAGACCAATTCCCGGGGCGGCCGTCCGTGTCTCGAAGGAGCCTAGAGCTCGTGCACCCGGCCGCCCCGGACCTCGATCCGCCGGTTCACCGCCACCGTGTCCAGCATCCGCCGGTCGTGGGTGACCAGCAGCAGGGTGCCGGTGTACGAGCCGAGCGCGGACTCCAGCTGCTCGATCGCGGGCAGGTCCAGGTGGTTGGTGGGCTCGTCCAGCACCAGCAGGTTGACCCCGCGGGCCTGCAGCAGCGCCAGCGCGGCCCGGGTGCGCTCGCCGGGGGAGAGGGTGCCCGCCGGGCGCAGCACGTGCACCGCCTTGAGGCCGAACTTGGCCAGCAGGGTGCGCACCTCCTCCTCGGTGAGCTCCGGCACGGCGGCCGCGAAGGCGTCCGCCAGCGGCTCGCCCCCGAGGAAGAGCCCGCGCGCCTGGTCGACCTCGCCGACCACCACGCCGGAGCCCAGCACGGCACTGCCGGAGTCGAGTGCGAGCCGGCCGAGCAGGGCCGCCAGCAGGGTGGACTTGCCCGCGCCGTTGGCCCCGGTGATCGCGACCCGGTCGGCCCAGTCGATCTGCAGGTCCACCGGGCCGAAGGCGAAGTCGCCGCGCTGGGCGACGGCCGCCCGCAGGGTGGCCACCACCGAGCCGGAGCGCGGCGCGGTGGCGATCTCCATCCGCAGCTCCCACTCCTTGCGCGGCTCCTCGACCACGTCCAGCCGCTCGATCATCCGCTGGGTCTGCCGGGCCTTGGAGGCCTGCTTCTCGGTGGACTCGGTGCGCTTCGCCTTGGCGTTCTTGTCGTTGTCGCCGCCCTTGCGGCGGGCGTTGCGGACCCCGTGCTCCATCCAGTTGCGCTGCATCTGCGCCCGGGCCTCCAGCGAGGACTTGGTGTCGGCGTAGTCCTCGTACTCCTCGCGGGCGTGCCGGCGGGCCACCGCCCGCTCCTCCAGGTACGCCTCGTAGCCGCCGCCGTACAGGTTGACCTGCTGCTGGTGCAGGTCCAGCTCCAGCACCTTGGTCACGGTGCGGGCCAGGAACTCGCGGTCGTGGCTGATCAGCACGGTGCCGGCGCGCAGGCCCTTGACGAAGGCCTCCAGCCGCTCCAGGCCGTCCAGGTCGAGGTCGTTGGTGGGCTCGTCCAGCAGGAACACGTCGTAGCGGGAGAGCAGCAGCGAGGCCAGGCCCGCGCGGGCGGCCTGGCCGCCGGAGAGCGCCGTCATCGGCAGGTCGAGGGAGACCTTGAGGCCGAGCGAGTCGGCCACCTCCTCGGCCCGCTCGTCCAGGTCGGCGCCGCCGAGGTCCAGCCAGCGGTCCAGGCTCGCCGCGTAGGCGTCGTCGGCGCCGGGGCGGCCCTCGACCAGGCCCTCGGTGGCCTCGTCCAGCTCGGCCTGGGCGGCCGCCACGCCGGTGCGCCGGGCCAGGAAGCCGCGCACCGACTCGCCCTCGCGCCGCTCCGGCTCCTGCGGCAGGTGGCCGACGTTGGCGCTCGCCGGGCTGAGCCGCAGCGACCCGCCCTCGGGGGTGTCCAGCCCGGCCAGCAGCCGCAGCAGGGTCGACTTGCCGGCGCCGTTCACGCCGACCAGGCCGATCACGTCGCCGGGGGCGACGACCAGGTCCAGGCCGGTGAAGAGGGTGCGTTCGCCGTGGCCGGCGGCGAGGTCCTTGACTACGAGTGTCGCGCTCATGATGGAGCCGATTGTAGGAGGACCGGGCCCCGAGCCGGAAAAGGCGGCGGGGCCGCGGCTGGCTTCCCGCCGTCGCGGGCCCGCCCGGGGCCCGGGGGGGTCTCAGCCGCCGATCACTTGGCCTTCTTGGAGAAGTAGTCGAACATGTGCGCCGCGACGTCCTCCAGGTAGGGGCCCGCCTCGTAGGTGTTGGCGCCGTTGCCGACGGAGGTGTCGCTGACCAGGGCCGGCTTGCCGTCCTTGGTGGTGTACCAGCCGCCGCCGCTGCTGCCGCCGGTCATGTTGCAGCCGATCATCAGCATCGCCGGGCGGCTCGGGTCACCGGGCTTCGCGGCCGGCTTGCCGCCGTCGCAGTGCTCCAGCTCGACGCCGTCGAAGGGCTTGCCCTCCGGGAAGCCGTAGTTGGCGACGGAGGCGAGCTGGTCGCGCGGGGCGTTGAACCACAGCGGCACGGAGCCGCCGACGGTCTCCTCCAGCGACTTGCCGCTCGGGTCGGGGTTGGTGACCTTGATGATGCCGAAGTCGTACTGGCTCCACGGGCCGCCCTTCTCCGGGTCGGCCTCCTGGGTCCACTGCGGGGAGACCATGCCGGCGGTCGCGCCCCACTCGCCGTACGGCTCGGCGTCGTCCAGCTTGGACTTCTGCTTGTTGCCGTTGCTCAGCACGCCGTTGCTGTTGAAGGCGGGGGCGAAGGTGATGTCGGTGTAGTACTTGTTGCCCTTGCCGCCGTGCAGGCAGTGGCTCGCGGTCCACACCAGGTTGCTCTTGCCCGGGTTGGCCGGGTCGGAGACGACGGTGCCGGAGCAGACGTAGTCCTCGTTGCCGTCCTTGAAGAAGATCTTGCCGTTGACGTGCATGTTCTTCGGGAAGGGGTGCGCCACGGGCTTGGCGGCGACGACCGGGGGCAGCTGGTCCGGGCCGGTCGGCGGCTGGGCGGCGGTGGGCTGGGCCGGGGCCGCGCTCGTCGGCTGGGCGGTCGGCTGCCCGGTGGGCTGGGCCGGCGCCTGCGGCAGCGGCTTCGGCTTGGCGTTCAGCAGCTTCTGCAGGGTCCAGTAGCCCTTGGCCGCCGGGGTGATCACGTTGGCCTGGGCCCACTTGTCCCAGTCGTCGAGCTTCCAGGTCTTCAGCTCTTCGACCGTCGGCAGCTTGATCGGAGCCGCGCCCGGCTTCCCGGAGGCACTGGCCGCGACCGACGGCGCGGAGGTCTGGGCGCCGGCCGGGTCGCTGTTGTCCGGGCCGCAGCCGCTGGCGACCACCATGGTGAGCGCGGCGACGGTGGCGCCGAGGACGGCACGGCTCGGCCTGGATATCGGTGACATGATTTCAAATCCCCCTGTTGACTACCGCCATACGGCCCGGTCCTCGGGTGCGGCCGACCGGGGCCGCAGGTATGGCAGGTGAGGAGTCTGCCATGCGGATAAGGAACTCCTTACAGGCGCCCCCGGCCGGTACGAGGCCGTCACCGGATCGGCACCGGATCGGCACGGGGCCGCGTTCGGCCCGGCGCGCGGGCGGTCCGGAAAACCGGTTGCGACCGTTCGCCGACGTGCCTAGCGTGGTTCGCGTCATCCGCCAGACAAGGAGAAGGCCGTTGCTCTACTGAGGTCCCGGGACACCGCCCCCGCCACGCAGGCCCCGCTGCCGCTGTCGTTCTGACGGCCGCAGTTGTCGCCGCAGTCGCAGTCGCAGCCGTAGTCATAGCTGTAGCTGTGGCCCTTGCCGCGTGGTGTGCGAGTGTGCGACCTCAGTCACGGCCCGTGGCGCGTCATCGCGCCGTCCTGTCCTCCGGCCGTCCCGGTTCCGCACCCGCGGTGTCTCCCCGTGTTGCTCGTCACCCCTTCAGCAACCACCCGGGAGGCCTTGCATGGCACAACCCACCACCGCCGTCCTCTGCACCGACCTCGCGTTCGAGTGGCCCGACGGCAAGTCCGTCCTGGACGGCTTCCACCTCGCCGTCGGCCCCGGCCGCACCGGACTCATCGGCCTCAACGGGGCCGGCAAGTCGACCCTGCTGCGGCTGATCGCCGGCGAACTCACCCCCACCGGCGGCACCGTCCGGGTCGAGGGCGAACTCGGCCACCTGCCGCAGGGCCTCACCCTCGACACCGGCCTGCGGGTCGACGAGGCGCTCGGCATCCGGGCCGCCCGCGAGGCCCTGCACGCCATCGAGTCGGGCGACACCGACCAGCGGCACTTCGACGCCGTCGGCGACGACTGGGACGTCGAGGAGCGCGCCCGCGCCACCCTCGACAAGCTCGGCCTGCGCCGCCTCGGCCTCGACCGCACCACCGGCGAACTCTCCGGCGGCGAGGCGGTGTTGCTGCGACTGGCCGCCCTGCTGCTGAGCCGCCCCGACGTGCTGCTGCTGGACGAGCCCACCAACAACCTCGACCGGGCCGCCCGCGAGCGGCTCTACGAGACGGTGGCCGGCTGGCAGGGCGCCATGGTGATCGTCAGCCACGACCGCGAACTGCTCCGGCACGTCGACCAGATCGCCGACCTCCGGGACGGCGGGGTGACGTGGTACGGCGGCAACTACGACGACTACGAGCGCACCCTCGCCGCCCAGCAGGAGACGGCCGAGCGGCTGCTGCGCAACGCCGAGGCCGACGTCCAGCGCCAGAAGCGGGACTTGGCCGAAGCCCGCACCAGGCTGGACCGCAGCGCCAGCTACGGCAAGAAGCGCGCGGTCACCCGCAACGACCCGCACATCTTCGCCGGGATGCTCAAACGCAAGGGCCAGGAGACGGCCGGCCGGCTCACCGGCATGCACGCCGAACGCCTGGAGGAGGCCAGGGCGCGGCTGACCGCCGCCGAGGAGGCGGTGCGCGACGACGCCGAGATCCGGATCGACCTGCCGCGCACCGAGGTGCCGGCCGGGCGCACCGTGCTCACCCTGCAGAAGGTCCGGCTGCCCTTCGGCGCCACCGTCGACCTCGACCTGCGCGGCCCCGAACGGATCGCCCTGGTCGGGCGCAACGGCTCCGGCAAGACCACGCTGCTGCGCACCATCGCGGGCGAACTCTCCCCGCTGGAGGGGCAGATCACCACCCCGGAGGGGCTGCGCCACCTGCCGCAGCGGCTCGACCTGCTGGACGACGCACTCACCGTCGTGGAGAACGTCAAGCGGTTCGCCCCCGCCGCCGGGGACAACGCGATCCGCGCCCGGCTGGCCCGCTTCCTGTTCCGGGGCGCCCGGGCCGAGCAGCCGGTCGGCACGCTGTCCGGCGGCGAACGCTTCCGGGCGACGCTGGCCGCCCTGCTGCTGGCCGACCCGCCGCCGCAGCTGCTGCTGCTCGACGAGCCGACCAACAACCTGGACCTCGCCAGCGTCCACCAGCTCACCCAGGCGCTGGCCGCCTACCGGGGCGCGCTGATCGTGGTCAGCCACGACCTGCCCTTCCTGCGCGGCCTGGGCCTGACCAGGTGGCTGGAGCTGGACGGCGAACTGAGGGCGGTGGATCCGATGTAGCGGCTCCTGCTACCGCTGCCGCAGGGGGCCCTGGTCGCCCCGGGCATCCTCGGCGAGCACCCGGCGGGCCGTGCTCAGGGCGGAGTCCTTGAGCGCGGCCAGCTCCTCGGGGCTGTACACCGGGGTCCGGAGGTCCGGCGCGATGCCCGGGCCGTCGAAGGTGCTGCCACTTCGGGTGAGGTACTTCTCGTTCGGCAGGACGACCGCGAAGTCCGGCGAGAGCGGCTTGATCAGGACGTCCGAGTAGACGCCCTGGGTGTTCTCGCCGATCCGGGTCACGTGCGGGGAGCGGCCCATCAGCGCCTGGGTGAAGGTCTCCGCCGCGCTGGCCGAGATCGAGGAGGTGAGCAGAGCCACCGGCCCGGTGAAGTGCTCGCCGTCCGAGGGCTCCACGGGGACGGGTACGGGCCGGGTGAACTTCGTCGTGTCGGCCGGGTCGTTCCGCGCCACCTTCCGGTAGGCGAGGTACGGGCGGTCGGTGAGCCGGGCGGCGATGTGCAGCCCGAGCGCGTCCGAGCCGCCGCCGTTCAGCCGGACGTCGAGCACCAGCCCGGTGAGCCCGTCCGGGTCGGCGAGCAGGGCGTCCAGCGCCCTGTCCAGCTCGGCGACCTGGCTGCGGTAGTCGCCGCCGGTGTAGCCGTCGAAGCTGCCCACCCGCAGGTAGCCGACGTCGTCGGGAAGCCGGCCCACGCCGAGCTTCCCGGCGGCGAAGAGCTGCTCCGGCCCGGTGAGCTGGGCGGCGACGGCCTCCCCGGCCCGGGTGGTCAGCTCCTTGGTGCGCACCGTCGAGCCGGGCCGCCGTCCGCCGAACACCCCGGTCGGCTGCCCGTCGACGATCCGGGCCAGCCCGGTGTGGGCGTCGCCGAGCGGCCGCAGCATGTCGACGAACACCTCCTGCAACTGGTCGGTGGTCGTCGTCGGCGTGATCCGTCGCCGCTGCTCCTCCCGGACGGCGTGCCAGTCGATCCCCTTGGCCGCGAAGAAGGGGTAGTTCTCCTCGAAGTCCTCCCAGAACCGGTCGAAGACCGCGAGCGGGTCGTTCGGTGCCGGGGTGGTGCACAGGGCCGGCAGGGCGGGGAGCCGGTACAGGTCCTTGGTGCCGACCCCGCCCTCCTCGCGGTCGACCAGCCGGTCACGGCCCTTCGGGGTGAGGGTCACCGCGTTGCTGCCCACGACGTAGCGGACGGTGCCGTCCGGTCCCGGCGGGCCGGCTTGCGTCGCGGTGATCCAGCCGGGCACGCAGCTGTGCGCGGTCACGTCGTAGGTGGTCAGCTTGCCCCCGT
>NZ_JBHZCY010000088.1:0-40208 GCF_042786665.1 Kitasatospora sp. NPDC059146
GGGCGGGGGGGGCGGGGCGCCACACGCGGCGGGCCGGGGGGGGGGGGGGGCACGGGCGGGGGGCCGCCGCCCGGGTGGGGGGCGCCGCCCCCCGGCCGTTCCGGCCCGTAGCCGGTCGGGTCCCCGTCGGTCGGGCCCCGTAGATGTCAGTCGGTGCCGGACTCGATCGCCGCGTGGTCCAGCGCGGTGGACTCCGCCTCGTCGCCGGTGCCCGCCGCGATCGGCGCCGCGCCGCCCGGGGTGAGCTCGCCGATCAGGCCGGTCCACGGCGCCAGCTGGCCGTGGCCCGCGTACTGCTCCAGCTTGCTGCGGGAGTCGGCGATGTCCAGGTTGCGCATGGTCAGCTGGCCGATCCGGTCGTCCGGGACGAAGGCGGCGTCGACGCTGCGCTCCATCGACAGCTTCTCCGGGTGGTAGCTGAAGTTCGGGCCCTGGGTGTCGATCACCGAGTAGTCCTGGCCGCGCCGCAGCCGCAGCGTGACGCTGCCGGTGACGGCCTGGCCGACCCACTTCTGCAGGCTGTCGCGCAGCATCAGCGCCTGCGGGTCGAACCAGCGGCCCTCGTACATCAGGCGGCCGAGGCGCCGGCCCTGGGTGTGGTAGGTGGCGAGGGTGTCCTCGTTGTGGATCGCGTTCAGCAGCCGCTCGTAGGCGATGTGCAGCAGCGCCATGCCCGGGGCCTCGTAGATGCCGCGGCTCTTGGCCTCGATGATCCGGTTCTCGATCTGGTCCGACATGCCCAGACCGTGCCGTCCGCCGATCCGGTTGGCCTCGTGCACCAGGTCGACGGCGGAGCCGAACTCACGGCCGTTGATCCGGACCGGCCGGCCGAACTCGAAGTCGACCGTGACGTCCTCGGTCTCGATCTCGACGGCCGGGTCCCAGAAGGCGACGCCCATGATCGGGGCGACGATCTCCAGCGAGGCGTCCAGGAACTCCAGCCGCTTGGCCTCGTGGGTGGCGCCCCAGATGTTGGCGTCGGTGGAGTAGGCCTTCTCGGCGGAGTCCCGGTACGGCAGGTCGCGCTCGGCGAGCCACTCGGACATCTCCTTGCGGCCGCCGAGCTGGGTGACGAAGTCCTGGTCCAGCCACGGCTTGTAGATCCGCAGGTTGGGATTGGCGAGCAGGCCGTAGCGGTAGAACCGCTCGATGTCGTTGCCCTTGTAGGTCGAACCGTCGCCCCAGATCGAGACGTCGTCCTCCTGCATGGCCCGGACCAGCAGGGTGCCTGTCACGGCGCGGCCGAGCGGGGTGGTGTTGAAGTAGGTCTGCCCGGCGGAGCGGATGTGGAAGGCGCCGCAGGCCAGGGCGGCCAGGCCCTCCTCGACCAGCGGGGCCCGGCAGTCGATCAGGCGGGCCTGCTCGGCGCCGTAGGCACGGCCACGGGCCGGGACGTCGGCGAGGTTCGGCTCGTCGTACTGGCCGATGTCGGCCGTGTAGGCGTAGGGGACGGCACCGTGCTCGCGCATCCACGCGACCGCGACGGAGGTGTCCAACCCACCCGAGAATGCGATGCCGATCCGTTCACCGACCGGCAGCTTGCTCAAGACCTTCGACATGCATGCACCCTTGACCCACCCGCGGTGCGGGCTCCTGATTTAGCGACGTGTGAGGGGATTCGGCCTGATTGATCCGATGCCCGCACTCTGGCATAGATTTGCAGAGTACCGCAAGAGCATACGGCCGCGTCGGCCGGGGTGGCAGCTCCGGCGGGCCGCTCCCGGGGGTCGGGGCCGACCTCAACTCCGTTGGCCAGAGGGGTGTTTGCGGGATCCGGCCCCCCGTGCGGCGGCGGGGGAGAGGGCGGGGAAGGCGCAGGGCCGGACTCCCGGGGGAGTCCGGCCCTGCGCTGGTCCGGGGAGGAGGGGGTCAGGGCTTGCGGCCCACGCCCGCGTACATCCAGCGGGTGGAGCCCGCGGTCGGTCCGTCCGGGCGCCAGAGCGGGACGAAGTCCACACCCGGTTCCAGCGGCTCCCAGCCGGTGAGGAAGCCCTCCACCTCGGCCCGGCCCCGGAGCCGGATGCGCGAATCGGTGTCGTCCCAGGTCTTCACGACCTCGGCGGCGCGCTGCGGGTTGCCCTCGGCGGTGCTGTGCGAGAGCAGCAGGAAGCTCCCCGGGGCGAGGCGGTCGTGGACGGCCTTGACGGCCGCGGCGGCCTGGTCGTCGTCGATGAAGTGCAGGACGGCCATCAGCAGGACGGCGACCGGACGGGAGAGGTCGATCAGCTCGCGCAGCTCGGGCCGGTCGAGCAGCTCGTCGAGATCGCGCAGATCGCCGGTGAGCACGGTGGTGGAGTGGTTGCTGGCGAGCAGCGCCCGGCCGTGGGCGAGCACGATCGGGTCGTTGTCGATGTAGACCACCCGGGACTCCGGGGCCAGCTCCTGCGCGACCTCGTGCACATTGCCCTGGGCGGGCAGGCCGGAGCCGATGTCGATGAACTGGCGGACCCCGGCCTCGACGCAGAGCCGGACGGCGCGGCGCAGGAAGGCGCGGTTCTCCCGGGCGGCCTGCGGGATGTCGGGCGCGGCGGCTATCGCGTGCTCGGCGGCGGCCCGGTCCGGCGGGAAGTTGTCCTTGCCGCCCAGCCAGTAGTCGTAGATCCGGGCCGGGTGGGGCCGGTGGGTCTGGAGCATCACCGGGTCCACGAAGTCCGCCGGATGCCCGAAGCCCGCCGGATCCGCGGAGTCGGCCGGATCCGCGAAGCCCGCCGGGTCGGTCACGTCCGCAGGGTTCGTGGCGTTGTCGAACTCGGGCATCGGGTCCCCTCCGTTTGGCCTGATCAACGGTCACCAGAAGCTGGTAGCCAGCCGGTTGATCGGTTCTGCATCGTACCCGGCCCACTGGGAAGGACGATCACTGGCCCTGGCGCGGTTCACCGAGGTTCACTGCACTGCGGTTCACTGCGGTTCACTGCGGTTCACCGCGGGGCCCGCCGCCGGGGGCCGGGCTCCGGGAGGAGGCGCGGTTGCGCAGCCAGGCGGTGCGGGCGGCGACGACGCCGAGGGTGAGGGCCACCAGGTGGCCGGCGTCGGCCAGCTGCTGGTCCGCCGCCCAGGCGCCGGCCAGTACCAGGGCGAGGAGCGGCAGGCCGTACCGGCGCAGCGCGCGCGGGCCCAGGGCGAGCAGGCAGCCGATGGTGGCGACCAGCCCGTAGCTGATCCCGACGTCCCGCGCGCGGGAGAGCGCCCCCGGGATCCGGGCGGTCAGCATCACCCACATGGCACCCTCGGTGAGCAGGGTGGCGCCCAGGTGCCCGAAGACGAACACCGCGCCCGCGCGGGCCGGGCCCCAGCGCCACTCGGCCAGGCCCAGGGCGATCGCGACGGCGGCGATGCCGGCCCAGGCCGGGACGCCGTCGACCACCAGGCCGCTGGTGAACATCGTCCACCACTTGCCCACTTCCATGTGGTGGACGTTGCTGCTGTTGTGCCGGACGAACCGGGCCCGGCCGGCGTGGCCCTGGGTGGCGAGCCAGGCGGCGGTGATCGTCAGCAGGACGACGTAGACGGAGGTGAGGCGCAGCCGGAGCGCGGCGGTGCGGGCGCTCGCCGTGAGCGCGGCCCGGCCGCCGGTGGCCCTCCGGCCGGCCGCCGTTCCGTCGCCGGCCGCCGTTCCGTCGGCGGCCGTTCTGGAATCAGGCGTCCGGGAGGCGGCGGTGTCGGTCGGCTGCGTCGTTCCGAGGCGGTCCCTCATCGTGCCTGGCGCCCTTTGCGTGCGGTGTCCGGTCTCCGGTGCCCGGCGGCCCGTGGGCGGCCGGAGAGCCAGCCTACGGCAGTCGGCCGCGCCCGCCCGTCGACGGTTTCGCGGGCGGGAGGCCGGGTACGGACGCCGCCGGGCGGGTCACCCGAACGGGCCGTCGCGGCGGCGGGCGGCGGCCCGGGCGGGCCAGGGTGAGGTGGGGGCCGTCGAGGAGGAGCGGACCGTCGAGGAGGCGCCGATGACCGGCAGCACCACCGGCGTGCCGCAGGCGCACCCGGGGCCCTGGTGGGCGCGCGCGGCCCGGGCGGCGTGGCGCTACGTCCGGCGCGCCCCCGGCACCTACGTCTGGCTGGCGATCCTGCTGGTCACCACCCAGGTGATCCGGCACGTCGACCCGGTGACCGCCGACCGGATCCTGCAGCGGCGTTCGACCAACCTGCACCACCTCCAGGTCTCACCCGTTCGGGTGCTGCTGACCAGCGCGCTGTGGATCGCGGGCGGCGGCTGGCTGAGCTACTTCGCGCTGTACAACCTCTTCCACGTGCCCGCCGAGCGCTGGCTGGGCACGCTGCGCTGGCTGTCGGTGGCGGTGCTGGCACACGTCGGGGCGACCTACCTCAGCGAGGGGGTGCTCGGCTGGGCGATCCACCGCGGCCTGGCGGCGCCGAAGGCCGTCTACACGCTCGACTACGGCGTGAGCTACGCGCTCGCCGGGGTGGTCGGGGTGCTCAGCTACCTGATCGTGCGGCCCTGGCGGTACCTCTACGTGGGGGGAGTGCTCGCCGTGTACGTCTACGGCGTTCACCAGAGCCGGGACTACACCAGCATCGGCCACCTCAGCGCGGCACTGATCGGGCTCGCCTGCTACCCGATCACCCGGGACCGGCCGGGAGCCTTCGACCCGGCCGCCGTGGTGCGGGAGTCGTGGCGGCGGGTGCGTGGGTGGCGGGTGTGCGGGCGGCGGCAGCCCGGTCGGTGAGCGAGGCCGTCGGACGTCAGGCGTTCGGGCGTCCGGGCATTCGGTGAATGCCAACTGTTCGAAACGGTAAGGGTCTTAACCTCCTTTTACCGTTCGGGCCTTCCCCTGGCCGGGCACACCGGACAGGCTTACCCCCTGTTTCGCCGGGGCCGCGCAACCGCGCGGCCGGCCACAGGGGAGGACCGCACTCGTGCCCATCAGGCATCGTCGTCGGCTGCTGCTCAGCGCCGTCACGCTCACCGCCCTCGGACTGACCACCAGTCAGGCGCTCGCCGCGCCGTCGCCGTCCGCATCGCAACCCTGGCAGGTGCAGCACCAGGCAGACGTCGGGAAGCAGCACGCGAAGAAGGTCCGGGGTGCCGGGACCTCCTCGCTCGCCCCCCGTTCGACCACCGCTCCCGAGGCCGACTCGCCCGGGGACGGCGGCGACGAGACGGAGAACTCCGCCGAGGGCGTCGCCCAGTACACCGAGGCGCGCACCGCGCCGGGTGTCGTGGCGCCGGGCGCCTACGGTGCGGCCTGGGCGCAGTTGCAGTCCATGCCGCACACGGGCGGCACCTGGGACCACGTCACCGACAAGCCGTACAACTCCGACGACCCGCGCTACCGGGACGTCAACTCCAACTCCAGCGGCGGCGCCGGACTGGTGACCGGCCGGATCACCGGCATCGCCGCCGACACCGACGGCTACGTGTACGCGGGCGGCGCCAACGGCGGGGTGTTCCGCTCCCGTACCGGCGGCGGCCGGTGGGAGCCGATCGCCGACAAGCTGCCCACGCTCTCCACCGGCACCCTGAACCTCGACGGCGGCGGGCGGCTCTGGTACGCCACCGGCGAGTCCAACACCGGGGCCACCTCGTACGTCGGCACCGGCGTGTACGTGCTGTCCGACCCGCAGCACGGCAAGTTCCAGCCCGGAAACCGGGTGGGCGGGCCGGAGCTGGAGTCGACCATCATCCACGCGCTGCGCTTCGGCGGCGGCAAGGTGTGGGCGGCGACCAGCCGCGGTGTGTGGAGCCACTCGACCTCCGACCTGTCGGGGCCGTGGAAGCTGGAGTTCGCGCCCAACCCGGACTACCTGCCGGGCGGTTCGATGGCCAAGGACCCGAGCGCGCCGTACAAGAACATCGCCAACGACATCGCGATCGACCCCAAGGACCCGTCCAAGGTGGTCCTGGCGGTCGGCTGGCGCGGCGGCGACACCTACAACGGCTTCTACAGCAAGGCAGCGGACGGGAGTTGGCAGCGCGTCGGCGCGCTGGGCGACCTGCCGTCGGACGCCGCGAACGTCGGCAACGTGACCTTCGCCCGCTCGGCGGACGGCTCGCGCTACTACGCGATCGACCAGTCGCCCGATGTCGCCGCACACAACCCGGACACCGGACTCAAGGGCATCTACGTCTCCAAGTCCGGCTCGCCGTACGGCCCGTGGACGCTGATCGCGGACAAGGACAAGCTCAAGGCGTCCGGCTCGGCGCTCCAGGACCCGGGCTACCAGCCCGGCATCCAGGCCTGGTACAACCAGTCGCTCCAGGTCGACCCGGCCAACCCGGACCACGTCTACGCGGGCCTGGAGGAGGTCTTCGAGACCACCGACGGCGGCAACGCGTGGGCGACGGTCGGGCCGTACTGGAACAACGGCTTCCCGTGCTGGAGCATCGACCCGAGCAAGCAGACCGGTGACTGCTCGCCGACCACCCACTCCGACCAGCACGCCGTCGCCTTCGGCAGCTACCAGGGCAAGGTGAACGTCTACGTCGGCAACGACGGCGGCATCTACCGGCGCCCGGGCAAGGGGCAGTTGGACGCCTGGGGCCACGGCAAGGACTGGACGCCGCTCAACGACGGCACCATGGACACCCTCCAGTACTACTCGGTCGGCGTCGGCAAGGACCCGGCGGACCGGTCCGGCAAGGGCGTCATCGTCAGCGGCGGGCTCCAGGACAACGGCGAGTCCATCCTGCGGGCGCACGACAAGGTGATGGGCTCCAACTTCGGCGGGGACGGCGGCGACACCCTGGTCGACCCGGCCAACGGCTGCGACATCGCCCAGGAGTACGTCTACCTGGACATGTGGGTCACCCAGAACTGCGCGGTGAACGACGGCAGTTGGACGAAGGATCCGAGCAAGGCCACCTCCTACGAGGTCGCCCCGCCGGACAAGGACACCAACGCCGCCCGGTTCATCGCGCCGATGACCGCCGACCCCGCGGACGCCGATACCTGGATCGCCGGCGGCCAGCACGTCTGGGTGCAGCACAAGGGCTACGCGATCCGCAGCGGCAGCGAGTGGACCTCCGCCTACGACCTGGGCGCCGGTCACGTGGCCACCGCCGTCGCCACCGTCAACGGCACGGTGTACGCGGGCTGGTGCGGCCCGTGCAACAACCAGGGGTTCAGCCGCGGCATCGCGGTGGGCAACATCGACGGCACCGGCTGGCACCAGCTGAACCTGCCCGTCGACGGGACGATCCCGAACCGGTACATCTCCTCCTTCGCGGTGGACGAGAAGGACGCCCGGCACGTCCTCGTGGCCGTCAACGGCTTCTCGCGCACCTGGACGGAGGGCCCCGGCGCGGGCACCGGCCACCTCTTCGAGACCCGGGACGGCGGCGCCACCTGGACCGACGTCTCGGCCAACCTGCCCGACGTCCCGGCGACTTCGGTGAAGCTCCTGCCCGACGGCGGCCTCGCCCTGGGCACCGACCTCGCCGCGTTCTACCGGGCCCCGGGCGAGAGCCGGTTCTCGGTGCTCGGCCGCAACCTGCCGACCACGGCGGTGCAGCAGCTCAAGCAGGGCCCCGACGGCCGGCTCTACGTGGCGACCTTCGGGCGCGGCATCTGGTCGATCAACCCGCGCGAGCTCGGCCGGGACGGCGACGGCCAGGACGGCAACAGCCAGGGCGGGGACGGCCAGGGCGGCAACAGCCAGGGCTGACGGTCCCGTTCGTGCGCCGGTGCCCGGCCCGCTCCTGACGAGCGGGCCGGGCACCGGCGTCCCGGGTGCGGTGGGGGTTGGGGTAGGGGTGGGGGGGATCGGTCGGGGATGGGTCAGCTTCCGACGCGCTGGGCCACGCAGAGGATGTTGCCCTCGCTGTCCTTGAACCAGGCGGCGCGCATGCCCTCGCCCTCGGCGACCCCGTTGACCGTCTTGAGGCCGGGGAAGTCGTACTCCTCGAAGGTGATGCCGCGCTCACGCAGGGCGGCCATCTCGCCGTCGAGGTCGGCGACCTTGAAACTGGCGAGGGTGTGGGCGGCCTGGCCGCCGCTGGGGGTGCGGTAGATGGTGAACTGGGTCGCGCCGCATTCGCCGGTCAGCTCCTCCTCGCCCTCCTCGACGACCTTGAGGCCGAGGGCATCGGTGTAGAAGGCCTTGGCGCGGGCGAGATCGGTGGCGGGGATGACTGCTTGCAGCGGTCCGTCTCCAAGCATGGTGGTTCGCCTCCTCTCGGTTACCAGGCTAGGGAGGTACGCGGCCGGGCGCCCGGTGGGCCGGGGAGCGCTGCGGGCCGTGCGCGGCCGGTCACACGGGGGTGCAGGCGCGGGCGGCCCGGGGCGGCGGGGGCGCGGACGGTCAGGGCCGGTGCGGACGGTCAGCCGCCCCGGGGCCACTCCTGCGGCACCCGTTCCAGTACGCCCGCGCCGAACAGCTCGTACAGCGGCAGCGTCTCCAGGTGGACGTACCCGATGTGGCAGTCGCAGACCGGCAGCGGGCAGGGGCGCGGCCGCAGCCGGGCGCGGTAGCTGCCGTCGTAGAGGTTGCCGAGGACGTCCCGGACGAAGTGGCAGCGGCGCACCGTGCCGTCGCCGTCCACGGAGAGCACCGAATCGCCGGTGCGGCAGGGCAGCCCGGCGCTCGGATGGGCGTGCCGGCTGTAGCCGAAGTGCGGGTCGAGGGCCGTCCACTGCGCGGCCTCGGCATCGGTGTAGCTGCGGCCCTCGGCCGCGTTGATCCACAGGTACACCTCGGGGGCGAGCGCCGCGCGCAGCCGACGGGCCTCGGGGAGGTGGTCCGGCTGCCCGACCACGCCGACGCTGTACCGCACGCCCAGCGCGTCCAGCTCGCGGCACTTGGCGAGGAAGCGGTCGAAGGGCACCTGGCCGGGGTGGTAGGTGACCCACAGGGCGAGGGTGGCGGGGTCGGCCTCGGCCAGCCACCCGGTACGGCAGCTCAGGTTGGTCTGGATCGCGACCCGGCGCACGTGCGGGAGCCGGCTCAGCTCGACCAGCGCGCGGCGGTACCAGGAGCGGACCAGGCCCTCGCCCCAGGGGGTGAACAGCAACGACAGGGTGTCACCGGTGCCCGCGCGGGCGGTGGCCCAGGCGGTGAAGCGTTCCAGCGCGGCCCGGTCGGCGCGCAGCTGCTCGGGCGAGTCGCGGCGCTTGGCGAACGGGCAGTAGGGGCAGTCGTAGTCGCAGGAGGCGAGCGGGCCGCGGTAGAGCAGGGTGAGGTCGCGCGGCCGCGCCGCGTCGGGGGTGCCGGCGGCGGCGTCGGCCTCGACCGGGGCGGCGGGGTCGGCGGGGGTGACGGAGGGCATGCCGAGGAAGGTCATTTCGCCTCGTAGCCCGTCATCAGGGCCCGGACCCCGGGCGAGAACAGCAGCGGCCCGACCGCGTCCGAGTGGGCCAGGCCCTCCGGGGTGAGCCGTAGCCGCTCCGGGTCGGCGGCCAGCCAGCCGCGCTCGGCGAAGCCCGCCAGCTCCGCGGCGAAGTCCTCGGCCGGCGAACTGCCGAAGCGGGCGCGGTAGTCGGCCAGGGGCATGCCCTCGGCCTGGAGCAGCGACTGGACGAGGTGGCGGCGACGCGGCTCGCCGCCGTCCATCCGGAAACCGTGTTCGGCGTGGTGGAAGTCCTCGGTGGTGACGAAGCGGTCGATGATGGCGCGCACCTCGGTGGCGTTCACCGCGTAGTCGAAGGAGTAGTGCAGCCGCGAGGTGTAGGAGCGGGCGCCGCAGCCCAGGCCGACCATGCCGTCGGTCTGGCAGGCGTACTCGCCCTGGCCGGCCTGCGGGGAGGCCGCGCGGCGGAACATCCGCATCGACACCTGCTGGTAGCCGTTGGCCAGCAGGTGGTCCCGGCCGGACCGGTAGAGCGCGAGCCGGCGGGTGTCCCAGGCGGCGGCGCTCTCCTGCTCGCCGCGCCGGGCCAGGCCGGTCAGCGGGCGGACGTACAGCGGGTAGAGGTAGAGCTCCTCGGGCTGCCAGTGCAGGGCCGCGTCCAGTGAACGCAGCCAGCTCGCCTCGGTCTGGCCGTCGATGCCGTAGATGAGGTCGATGTTCAGCACCGGTATCCCGGCGGCCCGGATCCGGGCCAGGGCGGCCTCCACCTCGGCGCGCTTCTGCGGGCGGACGGCCGAGCGGGCCTCGGTGTCGTCGAAGGACTGCACCCCCAGGCTCAGCCGGGTGGTGCCGCGGGCGGCCAGCACCTCCAGCCGGTCGGCGGTCGCGGTGGCGGGTGAGGCCTCCACGGAGAGCGGCACGGCCCGCAGGTCGGCGCCCATCCGCTGCTCGGCGATGTCGCACAGCCGCTCCAACTCGGCGGCCGTCAGATACGTCGGGGTGCCGCCGCCGAACGCGGCCAGCGCGAACCGGGCGTCGCCGTCCAGGGCCGAGCGCACGGCGTCGGCCTGGCGCTCCAGGGCGTCCAGGTAGGCGGTGGTCAGGCCCTCGGGGCTGCCGATCCGGGTGAACAGGTTGCAGAAGCCGCAGCGGACCTCGCAGAACGGGACGTGCAGGTAGAGCGAGAGCGCGTGCTGCGGCTCCCCGGCCCAGAGCTCGCCGAGCAGCGGGCGCTCGGGCAGCGGGCGGTAGGCCGTCTTGTGCGGGTAGGCGTAGACGTAGGACTGGTACGGCGAGTCGGGGAGCGGGGGTGCGGTGATCATGCGCGCTCCTCGGGGATGGAGGGGATGGACGGAGTGGAGGCGGGGGAGGGGGCGGTGGCAGTGCCGTGGCCGGCCGGGACGGTGAAGTGGGCGTACGGGACCGTCCAGACCACCTCGTGGCCGATCCGGTGCCCGGTGTAGCCGTCCTCGCCGTACGCCGTGCCGTGGTCGGAGCAGACGACGGCGAAGCAGGGGCGGCGGGCGCTCATCGCGGTGAAGAGGCGGCCGATGTGGGCGTCCACGTACTCCAGGGCGGCGGCGTGGCTGGCCCGCGAGTCGCCGTGCTCGCGGGTGGCACCCGGCAGGTGGAACCAGTTGGGCTGGTGCAGCGCCGAGACGTTCAGGAACAGGAACAGCGGCTGGTCGGCGGGCTGTTCGGCGGCGACCCGCTCGGCCCGGGCGACCTGCTCCTCGAAGGAGGCGGGGGAGGCCACGCCCATCGAGGGCTCCCAGTGGCTCTCCTGGAACAGGCCGGGCAGGACCGAGCCGAGCGGGCCCTGCTTGTTGAAGAAGCCGACGCCGCCGATGCAGACCGTCCGGTACCCGGCCGCCCCCAGAGCGGTCGGAAGGTCCGCCGCGTCGAACACCCAGGTACGGGTGGCGGTGCTCTCCGAACCGGCGAAGCGGGCCGCGAACAGGCGCGGGTGCGGGCCGCCGGGAGCGGCCGGGGTGGGCAGGAAACCGGCCATGATCGCCTGGTGGGAGGCGTAGGTGAAGCTGCCGGGCGCATGCCGGCGCTCCCACCGGCCGCCGGGCAGGAAGGCGGCGAGGTTCGGGATCCGGCCGGCCCCGGCCAGCTCCTCGGCGACGTCGAAGCGCAGCGTGTCGAGGGTGACGAGCAGCAGGTCGTGGCTGCCGACCACCGCGTTCATGTCGGGGTTCGGGGCGGCCGTCTCGGGCGTGGGCTGGTGGTTCATCGGGAGGGTTCCATGCTCTGGTGGTGCGTCGGGGCGGGGGAGCGGGGCTCTGTGCGGTCGGTACGGGTGGTGGGGTCGGGGCGCCGGGCGAGGGCGGCGAGCTGGGCGCCGTAGGTGTCGAGGCCCTCGGCCGGGCCTCCGGGCAGGCCGGTCAGCCCGGGCAGCAGGTCGCCGAAGGCGTTCACCTCGCCGACCAGGGCGCGGCGCCAGCCCGCGGTGGGCAGGACGTCCACCCCGACCATCGGGGAGCCGGGGAAGCAGGCCGCCGCCCGCTCGGCCGTCTCCAGCAGCGTGGGCCAGGCCGGGCCGGCCGCCTCCCGGGCCAGGTCGAGGCTGCCCCGGGCGCCGCCGAGGTGCAGGTTGGTCATCGGCTGGGAGCTGGTGCGCACCACCGCGTGGGTGGCCCGGCCCTCGACCACCACGACGCGCAGGTCCGCCGAGCGGCCGGACTGGGAGGCCTTCGGGATCCACTGCTCGACGTGCAGCCCGTCCGGCGCCAGGCGGTCGACGATCTCGGCGACCTCCCGCTCGTCGCGGTAGCGGCGCACCCGCAGCGAGTTGTGCAGTCGGCCGTCGGCCAGCTCGACCGAGGTGGTGGCCAGGAGTCGTCCGCGCGGGCCGAACTCCAGGGCGATCACCCCGGAGGCGGAGGAGCCGTGCGCGGGCTTGACGAAGACCCGGTGCAGACCGGCCGCGGCGAGCCGCGAGCGCAGCTGTTCCCAGCCGGAGAGCTCGCCGCCGGGAGCCGGGCCGGGGAGCGCCCGGGGCACCGGCACGCCGGCCGCGGCGAGCAGTGCGTGCGCCCGGCGCTTGTCGAACATCACGGCGATCTCCTCCGGATCGCCGAGCAGCCGCACGCCGGGGTGTGCGGCCAGCCCGCGCAGAGCGGTCAGCATCCCGGTGTACCAGGCGGCCGTGCCCTCGACCCTGGTCGGCGCGTAGCCGGAGCCGAGCGCCGGGCCGCGGAGCAGCTCGTCGACCAGCGGCTCCTCGCCGGGCGACTCGATGCGCAGCAGGGTGCCCTCCGGCAGCCGGTACCCGCCGCGCAGGACGTCCAGCCAGGGCAGCACCGAGGGCTCGGGCAGGCCGGCGGCCCGGGCGGCGGCGGAGAACAGCGTCACCCGCCGGTGCCCGGGGTTGCCGAGGACGGTCAACCGCTGGGTCATCGTGCCGTCTCCTCTCTCCGTTGCCGTGTTCGCGTCCGTGTCCCTGTCCGTTTCCGGTCTCCGCCTGCGCCTGCGGCTACTCGGCGACCGCGACGTAACGGTCCTCGTCGTCCTCGCCCGCGTCCTCCGCCTCGGTGAGGTCGAGGTCGACGCCGGGCAGGGCCTGGCGCAGGCGTTGTCCCATCTCCTCGGTGAGGTAGTGGTGGTGGAGGTCGAGTGCGCGCAGGTGGGTGAGCGGCTGGCCCTCCAGCAGGGCGGCCGCGCCCTCGTCGGAGAGCACGCCCATGGAGAGGCTGAGCGACTCCAGCCGGGCGACCACGGGGGCGTGGGCGAGGGCGGCGGCGATCTCGTCCTGGAACTCGCTGTTCTGCAGGCCGAGGTGGCGCAGCCGCGGCAGGCGCGAGCCGTCCAGGAAGGGTGCCAGGTCGTCCAGCGTGGTGTCGCCGCCGTACTCGTCGACGCCGAGCCAGAGCTCCAGCCGCTCCAGCGCGGGCAGTTCGGAGCCGGACACCGCGCGGACCACGGTGGCCGGCAGACCGCCGGACTCGAAGCACAGGGACGTCAGCCGGTCGTGCCGCACCGGGAGGAGGCAGAGGTCCATGCTGCCGCGCACGGTCAGCGAGGCCAGCCGGGGGAAGGCCGTCAGCAGCGGGGTGACGTCGCCCATCTCCAGCCAGGAGATCTCGCACTCGTCGAAGGTGACGTCGCCGAGGAAGACCGCCTCCAGCGCGGGCAGGCGGTCGGCCGCGGCCGCCATCGCCTCGACCGCGACCCGCACGGGGGAGTAGCCGCCCTGCCACCAGGGGCCGATCACCAGGGCGCGGACCCCGGCCGGGTCGACGGACTGGAGGAAGGACCGCCAGAGCTCCTCGAAGCCGTGCTTGGCGTCGTACTCCAGGGCCAGCCGCCAGGCGACCTCGCCGGCGGCGGGCCGGTGTCGGGTGTCGTCGGGGGCGAACTCGTGGATCGGCAGCTCGTGGAAGTGCTTGAGGTGGTGCGAGACCGTCATGTCGGATCCTGGCGGGTGTGCTCGGGCGGGTGCGGGACAGGTGGAGCCGGAGGGGGCGGTGCGGACTATTCGGCGACGGCGACGTAGCGCCACCGGTCGTCCGGCTTGCCCGCCTCGGTGAGGTCGAGGTCGACGCCGGGCAGGGCCTGGCGCAGGCGCTGTTGCATCTCCTCGGTGAGGTAGTGGTGGTGGAGGTCGAGTGCGCGCAGGTGGGTGAGCGGCTGGCCCTCCAGGAGGGCGGCCGCGCCCTGGTCGGTCAGCACGCCCATGGAGAGGTTGAGCGACTCCAGCCGGGCGACCACGGGGGCGTGGGCGAGGGCGGCGGCGATCTCGTCCTGGAACTCGCAGTTCTGCAGGCCGAGGTGGCGCAGCGCGGGCAGCCCGGTGCCGTCCAGGAAGGGCGTCAGATCGCCGATCGTGGCGTCGCCGCCGTAGTTGTCCACCCCCAGCCAGAGCTCCAGCCGCTCCAGCGCGGGGAACTCGCAGCCGGCCACCGCGCGGACCACCGTGGCCGGCAGGCCGCCCGCCTCGAAGCGCAGCGCCTTGAGCGCCTCGTGCCGCAGCGGCTGGAGGGCGAGGCCGCCCTGACCCTCCCAGTCCTCCGAGGCGCCGCGCACCACCAGCTCGGCCAGTGCCGGGAAGGCCGTCAACAGCGGCGTCACGTCGCACTGCTGGATCCAGGAGATCTCGCACTCCTCGTACGTGACGTCCCCGGCGAACAGCGCGCGCAGGGCGGGCAGTCGGGGCGCGGCGGCGACCACCGCCTCCAGCGGCTCCCGGAAGGAGTCCGGCTCGTCCGGTGCCCACTGGCCGATCACCAGGGCGGCGACCCGCTCGGTGTCGACGGCCTCGAGGAACTGCTGCCAGCGTTCGGGCCACGTCCGCTCGGACTCGTAGTCGAGCCGGATCCGCCAGGCGACCGCGGCCGCGTCCGGCAGCGGGGCGGGCCCGGCGCCGTCGGTCGGCCCGGCTGCCTCCGCCGCCTCCAGGGCCTGGACGAAGTCGAAGACCGGGAGACCGTGGAACTGTTCGAGGTGGTGGTTGACGGTCATGCGCTGCTCCTCCGGGGAATCGGACCGAACGACTGTCTACCAGGCGGGTCCGACAGACCGGTGGCCGGGTGGCGGCCCGGGCGCGTTGTCAGACCCTTGCTCTACGTTCTGGTCGTGGCTCCGGAGCGTGACCGTGTCCGGTCGGGCGGAGCCGTGGGTTCCGGCGCCCGCCGGGGTCCGGCCGTACGGCGTGGGAGGACTGATGTACCGCCAGGGTGATGTGTTGATCGTGCCGGTCGCGGAGGTCGTGGTGCCGCTGCGGGTGTCCGGGCTGGCCGTGCAGCCCCGGGACGCGCGGGGCCGGATGGTGCTCGCGCTCGGCGAGGTCACCGGCCATGCCCACGCCGTGGTCGGCCCCGGTGAACTGCGCCGGGAGGCCGGGCCCTTCGGCGAGGCCTGGCTGCACCTGCCGGAGGGCGGCCGGGTGGTGCACGAGGAGCACGCGGCGATACCGCTGCCCAAGGGGTGGTACCGGGTGGTCCGCCAGCGCGAGTACGTGCCGGGCGCGGTGCGGGTGGTCGCGGACTGAGCTGCGGGAGTAGGAGCGGGCGCGGGAGCGGGTGCCGGCGCAGGTGCCGACGCGGCACGGGGAAGCGAACGGGAACGGACGGCCGGGTGGGGAGCCCGGCCGGGGAACGGAGCAGACGATGACGACGGAGACGGTGATCCGGGCCAACCCGACCGATGCGGGCGCGGGCGGACGCGGCGAGGCCGGTGGGCCCGGCGGGGCGGTCGGCGCGGCCGGGGCCACGGCGCGCTGGCGGGCCGCTTCGGCCGCCACCGGGCCGGCCGACCGGGCGGCGGTCGAACGCGCGGTGCGGGCCGCCTACCGGGCCGCCGGGCTGCCCGAACCGGCGGCCGTGCGCTGGTTCGGCTCGCCGCTCGCGGCCGCCGAGGCGGCGCTGGAGCTGCGGGCCGCCGGCGCGGTGAGCGTGCGCGAGGAGGTCCGCACCCGGCCCTGGGAGGAGGCCCGGCGGCGCGCCGTCGAGCAGGTCGGCCCGGCCGGCTGGGCCGCGCACTGGGCGCTGACCGGCGGTGAACTCGGCCCGGTCAGCACGCCGCTGGCCGAGCGGGTGCGCAACGCCGTGCTCGACCGGCTCGCGCCCGAGGCCGATCGCGACCGGGCCTCCGGCAGCGACCGGGCCTCCGCCGGTGCCCCGGCCACCGGCGCCGGGGCCGCCGCCGCCCGGAGCCGGCGCACCACCGTCCGTCTCGCCCTGCTGGACGCGGTGCGCGGCCAGCACGACGCACCCTGGTTCGCCGCCCTGGAGGCCGCCGGCGCGGGCGTCGAGGCCGTCGCACCGCTCGCCGAGGTGGGGCGGGGAGCCGGCTGGTGGTGGCCGTACCAGGAGGTGGCGCTGGTCTCCGAACGGCCCGTCGTCCTGCACCGCGACGAGGCCGGCCGGCTCGACCGGGCGGACGGCCCCGCCCTGGAGTACCCGGACGGCTTCGCGCTGCACGCCTGGCGCGGGATGCCCGTCCCCGCCGAGTTCCTGGCGGGCCTCGCCGAGGTGACGGCCGAGCGGATCCGCACCGAGGAGAACGCCGAGCTGCGCCGCGTGCTGCTCGAGCACTACGGCTACGAGCGGTACCTCGCCGACTCCGGCGCGGAGCCCGTCCACCGCGACGAGACGGGAGTGCTGTGGCGGATCGTCCTGCCGGACGACGAACCGGTGGTGATGGTCGAGGTGGTCAACTCCACGCCCGAGCCCGACGGCACCTCCCGCACCTACTGGCTGCGCGTCCCGCCGAGCACCCGGACGGCCCGGGCCGGAGTCGCCTGGACGTTCGGCATACCGGAGACGGCCTACCACCCGCAGCGCGAGACCTGATGCTCCGGCCCACGCCCGTCAGGCCCACGGGGCCCGGCGGCCGCAGGTCACCGGCCACTCGGCGGCGGGGACGCCGGCGCACCACAGCGCGGGGTCGTCGGAGGCCTCCCTCCGTGCGGTCAGGTCCTGGTTGACGCCGGCACAGGTGGCGACGGGCGAGTACCGGGGGCACTGGCCGGTGGCGTCCTTGAGCACGTGGGCGCGCCAGGCGTCCAGGCCCATGTCCAGGACTCCCGAGGCGGTGGTCGGCATGTACCGGTTGGCCGACCACGAGCCGGCCATGGCGGTGAACAGCGCGATCGCGCAGACCCCGGCCGCGGTGACCCGGCGGACCGCCAGGAGGTTCCGCCCGGTGGCCGGGCCGCCGCCGGGCCGGGACAGCGTGCGGCTCCAGGCCGCCGCGCGCCGGACGGCCAGCATCAGTCCGAGCACCGCCAGGACGATCAGGCAGTACATGATGATCCACGTCGTCCGCGGGTAGAGCTGCACGGCCTGGGTGCGCTCCATCTGCGCGGCGAACCAGAACCGGAGCAGCCAGGAGCTGACCAGGACGGTGGCGACGGTCCGCACCAGGACGCCTCCCGAACCGAGGCCGATCGCGAGTGCCGCCGCCGCGAGGAGCAGCAGGGTGAACGCGCTCTGCCCGGCCAGCTCACCGCCGACCGGCCAGTTGTGGTAGGTCTGCGTGCCGGCGCGGTCGGACGCCCATCCCATCACGTAGGCGGGATCGGCGTAGACCGTGATCATCGCGTAGCGGTCCTTGGCCGTCGCACCGAACCGGACCAGCTGGTAGAGCAGCGGCGCGCCGACCACCGCGGCGCTCGCCACCGTCACCCCCAGGAACAGCAGCGTCCGCCGCAGGCGCGCCGTCCCCGCCCGCCAGGGGATCGAGAACCCGCTCAGGACGAGGACACCGGGAGCGGCCCAGACGAACCAGCCGGAGTACCAGAGGAACACCACGCCCATCGCGGAACCGTACGCGACCGCCCGCCGGACGGCGGTGCGGGTCGGCAGCCGGTGCGCCCGGCGCAGGTCGCGCAGGCAGGCGGCCAGCAGCGGCACCATGACCAGCATGGCGCTGTGGCTGTAGGGGCGGATGGGGTCGATGAAGAGCACCGCGGCGGGCGCCGCGATCAGCAGGGCCCAGAAGGGCCGGAGCAGCAGCCGCCAGGCCAGGTAGGCGAGCGGGCCGGCGACGGCGGTGCACAGCAGTTGCAGGTCCTGCATGGCGAATCCGACGCCCGCGACGGCACCGTGGGAGCCGTGGAACAGCTCGGCCCACACGGCCAACAGCGCCGGGAAGAGCGGCGGGTAGACCCCGGGCAGGCCCTGGCCGCGGATCATGTCGTCGGCCATGCCCATCACATTGCCCGGGTCGCCCTCCTGCCCGCCGAGCCCCCACGGGGTTCCGTGCAGCGCCACCGCGATACCGCCGGCGACCAGGCCGGTGCTCAGCCCCGCGATCACCGCGCATCCGAGCCGCAGTGCCGGACGGTAGCGGTCGGGGCCGGCGCGGTGCGCGACGTACAGCAGCACCGCGAGGACGGGCACGGCGACCACCGCGGCGTGCAGTTGGAGACCGGCGAGGCCGCTCACCTGGCCGATCCGGACCAGCGGGTTCACGTCGATGCTGCGGGCCCAGAGCAGGAAGCCGACGCCGGTGACCAGGCCGACGACGGCCTCGGCGACCGCCGTCGCGCGCCGCCGGGGTCGACGTGCGCCCGCTGCCCGCGCGGACGTGACGGCGTCGGTTTCGGGTTCTGTCCCGGTGATCCGAGCGGCCGGTGGTGCCTCGGCCTGTGGCGCAGCGGTCGGACAGGTGGTCGCATCAGTCATGCAGTTGTGCTCTCTCACTGTGCATCCGCCGCACCCGATCGGGCTCGCCGGACCCGGAGTCCCCCGCTCGACGGTCGCCCTGGGGAACGACCGGCACCCGCCCCGGTCACGCGGCATGACCTGGACGGAGCAACCGGGCGGGGCGGCGCCCCCGCCTCAGGCCCGCAGGCCGCGGCGCTTGGTGTAGGCGAGGTGGAACAGGAAGAGCGGTACGGCGATGACCGGCCAGCAGGCGTGCATCGCGGCGGGCGCGGCGTCGACCGGCAGCAGGTAGGCGAAGGCGAGTTGGGCGAAGGCGTTGAGCAGGCTGGCCGCGCCCCAGACCGCGGTGAGCACCCGGACGCCCCGACGGAAGGCCGCGTCCTCCTCCCACCGCTCCTCCCAGGCGCGCAGCCCGGCCTCGCCCGCCTTGACCTGGACGAAGGAGCGGAACAGGAGCATCAGCGCCGGGCGTCCGAAGCCGACGGAGGCTAGCAGCCAGACGCCGATCAGCCCGCCGAGCATGCCGGTCCAGGCCTCGCGGATCAGCAGGGCGCGGGGGTCGCCGGTGAGCGAGGAGAGGACGAGCCCGAGTCCGATCATGGTGAGGATCAGCAGGGCGAGGAGGTCGAGGCGCCGGGTGCGGACCAGTCGGACGACGACGGCGACCGCCGGGATCGCGGCCGACCACAGCAGCGACCACCACTGGTCCACGCCTGCGAGGCGCAGCCCGTAGTAGGCGCCGAGCGGCAGGACGAGGTCGAGCAGCAGGGGTAAGGCGGCGGTGCTCCGGCGGGCCCGTCCCTCCCGGGGAGCGGCGTGGACGGTCATGACGCGCCGCCGTTCCGGGTGGCGAGGTCGAACAGGGTGACCAGTTCACGGCCGTAGGCGCGCGGGTCGAAGTCGGCCCCGGCGGCGAGCCGGTTGGCGGCCGCGTCGATCGAGGCGCGGATCGCGGTGGCCATCGCCTCGGGGTCGAAGGGGCGGAAGGCGCCGGTGCGCTGGCCGTCCCGCAGGTGCTGCACCAGCAGGGCGACGGGGGTGTCGAAGCCGGCCGGGCTGACCAGCGGACTGCCGTCCTCCCGGCGGGCGTTGGCGAGGACGTCCACCAACGCCCGGACCGCGACGGGGTGTTCGGCGAGGAAGTCGAGGTTCGCCTCGATGTAGGCGGCCAGCATCGCGGCCGGCTCGTGCTGGGCGCGGATCCGCGGCTGCATGGCGGCGCGGGCCTGTTCCTGGACGGTGTCGACCAGGGCCTGGAAGAGGTCTTCCTTGTCGTCGAAGTGGTACGAGATCAGCCGCACGCTGGACAGCCCGGCGCGCTTGGCGATCTGCGCGAACGAGGCCCGGCCGTAACCGAGTTCGGCGACGACCTCGATGGCGGCGGTGACGATCTGGGCGCGTCGGGCGTCCGTGACGAAGCTCCGGCCGCTCTCCGGAGCCGTGGGGTCCTGAGGATTTACTCGCATGAGTAAAAAGTAACACGCGTCGGCAGAAGTGCGGGCGTGAAAGAGCCCCGCCGCCTCCGGTGGGGGAGGCGGCGGGGCGACGTGGCGGAGGAACCGCGAGGTCAGGGGGCCCGGGCGAGCAGGACGGGCTGGAAGAAGCCGGTGTCGGCCGGCCGGCGCCAGTCGGTGGCGGTGAGGCCCGCCTCGGCGGCGAAGGCGCTCAGCTGGTCCTGGGTGAGGGCCCAGTAACTGGAGCGGCGGACCGTGGTGCGCCACTGCCCGGTGTCGTCCGGCAGGAGCCGGAAGAGCTCCAGGCCGTAGCGCTCGCCGTCCTCGTGCCACTGCCAGAGCTGGAACAGCACCGAGCGCCGGCCGTCCAGTTCGGCGGTCTGCGGCGGGGTGGAGGCCGGGCGGTCCCGGCGCAGCTCGTCGTACGGGCGGGTGGAGAGCAGGAGCAGCCCGCCCGGGCGCAGGACCCGGCGCATCTCGGCCAGCGCGGCGCGGACGTCCTCGGCCGCGAGCAGGTGGGGGAGCGCGTTGTCGGCGCACACCACCACGTCGAACCGGCCGTCCGGGAAGGGGAGTTCGCGCATGTCGGCGGCCGCCGCGAGCAGCCGGAGCCCGCGAGCGGCGGCCTCCGCGGCGGCCCGGGCGGCGGCGACCGGGCTGAGGTCGGTGCCGGTCACCCGGTGGCCGAGCGCGGCCAGGCCGATCGCCTGGGTCCCGATGCCGCAGGCACAGTCGAGCACCTCGGCCGGGCCCTCGCCCAGGTGCTCCCGGACCAGGGCGTCCAAGGCGGCGCCCTGCCGGGCGAGCGAGGCGTTCCAGTCGCCGTAGAGCAGGTGGTAGTCCTCGGCGAGGTCGTCGTAGAAGCGGCCGGGGTCGGACCGCGGTGTCCTGGTCATGGCGTAGCGGTCTGGCAGGGGACGTCGGTGGCGACGCCGTACCCGAACGGCTCGCCGTCCTGTTCCTTCGTCATGGCCGCTATCCTCGCGCAGACGTATCGACACGGGGTAACGGTTTTCGAGGCCGCGGTTCCGGAACGAGGGGAAGGAACGGGCCGTGGAACGGATACCCGACGAGGACCCGCTGGACGGGCTCCGGCCGCTGCTGGAGGCGGGGGAGGCGGTCCTCGGCTACGAGCCGGACGGCCCCTGGTCCGGCTCCGGGCAGGCGCCCGGTTACGCCGACCGTTGCTGGGTGCTGCACACACTGCGGGTGGACGGGCGACCGGTGCGCTGGGCCGAGGCGCTGGCGGGCGCCGGGCGGCGCCTCGCCGACTGGCCCTGCACCCTGTCCTACCTGGTGTTCGACGACCGGGCCGCGCTGCCGGGCGAGGTCGACGTCCCGCTGATCGGCGAGCCGGACCGCGACTGCCTCGCGCGGCTGGTGGAGGTGCTGGCCCGGCACAGCGCCGACGGGCCGGCGACCGACTGCCGCCTCGCCTCGGCCGCGATCGAGGACCTGCTGCGACCGGTGACGGCCCACCGCGGCCGGCTGGACGAGGTGCTCGCCCACTACGACGCCCGGCCGGGGTACGCCCAGTTCCCCGCGCACTGGTGGTCCGCGGACCGCTCCTGGTTCGTCCTCACCAACTGGGACCTCAGCGCCACCGAGGTCTTCGGCCCGCCTGCCCTGATCGCGGACCTGCTCGCCGACCCGGGCCTGGAGGCCGTCCGGCACCCGAGCATCGCGGAGATCGCGGACGGCGCGGCCCGGTGGCCGGGGTGATCGAGCTGCCGGAAGGGTCCTGGTGGGACTGGGACGTGTACTCCTGGCGCCCCGGCGAGTTGATCCTGGCCGCCGGTCACGACCTCTGCTACCACCACGGTCTGGAACTGGTCCTCACCGACCCGCTCTACGTCCGCTGCCCGGGGTCCTTCCAGGACCCGGTGTTCCGCGAGCCGGGCGCCGAGGAGCGGCGGCTCGTCGAGCGGCAGTGCGGCGAGGCACCGGGCGTGCTGCTCGCCTTCGAGGCGGACGGCGGCGGGGCGGAGCCGGTGGCCGGGCTGATCGCCGCCGGGGGGCTGGAGGTGCGGGTCGGGTGGGTACGCAGGTACCCGGTCGGCGGTGAATCCGCTGGCAGTGCGGCGTCGGCGCCGCGATGATGCGAGGCATGCGCACCTTCGAAGAGCTGATCGCCGAGGCCGGGTCCGTCTCCGTGGACGGCTGGGACTTCTCCTGGCTGGACGGCCGGGCCACCGAGCAACGCCCCTCCTGGGGCTACCAGCGGCTGCTGGCCGGGCGGCTGGCGTCGGCGTCGGCGGCCCTGGACATCCAGACCGGCGGCGGGGAAGTGCTGGCCGGTGCCCTGCGCCAGGGCGGCGGCCCGCCCGTCCTGGCCGCCACCGAGTCCTGGCCGCCCAACCTGGCCCAGGCGACCCGGCTGCTGCACCCGCTGGGCGCGGTGGTGGTCGCCGACCAGGACGAGCCGCCGCTGCCGTTCGCGGACGGGGCCTTCGACCTGGTCAGCAGCCGGCACCCGGTGAAGGCCTGGTGGTCGGAGATCGCCCGGGTGCTGCGGCCCGGCGGTGCGTACTTCGCCCAGCACGTCGGCCCGGCCTCGGTCTTCGAGCTGGTCGAGTACTTCCTCGGACCGCAGCCCGAGGCACGCGAGGGCCGCCGCCCCGAGGTGGAGGGCGCCGAGGCCCGGGCGGCCGGGCTGGAGGTGGTGGACCTGCGCTCGGAGCGGTTGCGGATGGAGTTCCACGACATCGGCGCGGTGGTGTACTTCCTGCGGAAGGTGATCTGGATGGTTCCGGGCTTCACCGTCGAGGGCCACCTCGACCGGCTGCGCGAGCTGGACGCCCGGATCCGGGCCGAGGGCCCGTTCGTCGCCCATTCGGCGCGCTTCCTGATCGAGGCGCGCAAGCACATCGACTGATCCGGTGTCCGCATTGCATCGGTATGAACGAGTTGGGGCATTCTGGAAGACCCGGCTCGCCGTTCGTGCCGGTGCGAGCACCGCCTTCTTCGGGCGAGGACAGGCCGGGAGGGAAGCCGCCGCCGGGCGGAAGGGCGTCGAGGCGGACGGTTCGGCCGGTGATCGCGGCGGCGAGTCAGCTGTCGTACGCCTCGGTGTGGACCGGCAGCTTGCGAAGGCGGAAGGCGCGGACCTTCTCGATGCGCGCCTTGTTGTCGGGGAACTCGAGGCCGGCGTCTGTGCGGGCGCTGACGGTGCACTGCGTCCAGTCGGCCAGTTCCCGGCCCCGGTCGGGGAAGGGACGGCGGGTTCGCCGGGTCAGCGGGTGTCGGTGAGGGCGGCGAGGTCTGCGCGGGCGCGGGGTGCGTGGAGGGGGTTGAAGGAGGGGTCGGTGGTGAGGGCCTGGGTGAGGTGGGTGCGGGCGGCCTCGGTGTGTCCGAGGGCGCGTTCGATCTCGCCGTGGTGGTAGAGGAACACGGCGTTGTGCCAGCCGTGGTTCTCGGCCTGTTCGGCCAGGTCCAGTGCTTCCTGGTCCGCGCCTTGGCGGTGCAGGGCCCAGGCGAGGGCGTCGGCGACCAGGACGTTGTGCCGCCGCTGCCATTCGGCCCGCAGCAGGCGTACTGCTTCGGCGGGGTCGCCGTGGTCGGCCTGGTACTGGCCGAGGGTGAGGTCGTCGACGACGCCGTTGGCGGCGGCCAGGCGCTGCTCGGCTTCCAGCAGGCGGTACTGCTCCTGAGCCAGTTGGGGGTGGCCGAGGGATTCGTGGAGTTCTCCGAGTTCGAGGAGGTACTGGGGGAGCGGGACCTTGGCGATGGCGGCGTCGTAGTCCCGGACGGCGGCCTCGGTGTTGCCGAGGGCGGCTTCGGCCCGGGCCTGCCCGGCGAGTGCGGGGGTGTGGCCGGCGTCGTCGGCGAGGGCTTCGCGGTAGCCGGTCAGGGCCTGGTCGGGGTGGCCGGCGTTGCGGTCGAGTTCGGCGATCTGGAAGCGGCAGAAGGCTTTGTCGGCGGGGTCGAAGGCCGAGGCGAGGGCGCTGTCGAGGGCGGCGCGGGCCTGGTCGGGGTGGCCGTGCTGTTCGAGGTCGTAGGCGGCGCGGGTGAAGGAGGCGGTGCCGGGTCGGCGGTCGAGGAGTTGCTGGACGGCGTCGGTGGCGCCGGTGTCGTCGCCGAGTTGGGTGCGGGCGTCGGCGAGGACGGCGTAGGCGGGCCAGTGCGCGGGCGAGGCGGCGATGGCCTGTTCGGCGAAGTCACGTGCCCGGTCGAAGAGGTGGCGGGCGTTGGCGAGGGCTCCCAGGCCGGTGAGGGCCTCGGTGTTGGCGTCGGGTGCGAGCGTGAGGGAGCGGTGCAGGGCTTCGTCGGCCTTCGGGTAGTAGGACGGGTCGGCCGTCAGCCGGGCCTGTTCGACGTACTCCGCGCCCAGCCGGGCCCAGCCGGGGGCGTCGTTCGGCAGTGCCTTGAGCCGCTGCTGTTCGGCGGTGATCGCCCGGGTGAGGGAGCTGCCCGCGGTGCGCGGGCCTGCGGCGTGCGCCGCGTCGTCGCCCGAGGACCCGGTGTGGTCCGCCGTCGGGTGGTGCAGTGCCCCGGCCGTCGCCAGGGCGCCGCAGAGGGCGGCGGTGGTGAGCAGGAGCGGCAGGCGGCGCATCGGGGTCCTCTGGTGGTGGCGGAGGGGGAGGGGCGGCGGGTGGCCGACGGTGTCGTTGCCGACCACCCGCAACCATGCTGCTAGTTGGGCTGGTTGACAGCCTTGGCGTAGGGCAGCGCGACGTACGGGAACGCGGCGGAGAACGGCTTGTCGGCGTGGTCGACCTTGTCGCCGGCGGCGAGCGCGGGGATGAGGTGGCCGGGGGTCGCGCCTTCCAGCGCCTGGAGTTCGATGTCGACGACGTCGTCGGTCAGGCGGCGCCCGTTGGGGTAGCCCTGGAAGTCGCCGTCGAGGACGCCGAGCCGGTCGGGATTCGCGGTGACGGGCGTCGACATGTTCAGGCGCAGCTCCTCGGCGGGCACGAACTTGGACGCGTCGATGTCCTGGTTCATGAGCTGGGAGTTGAGGTCGACGGCGAGGGGCCCGTTGGTGGCCTTGGCGATGCCGGTGAGGAAGATCTCCTGGAGGTCGGTGCGGGGGGTGGCGGGGGCCGGGATGCCGTAGATGGCCTGGACGAGCTGCGGCACCTCCGGGTTCAGGACCTTGTTCACCAGCGCGGGCTGGTTGTGGTCCTGGGACGGCGGCAGGGAGTTGAAGGTGTCCTTGAGACCTGCCGGGACGACGACCTCGTTGACCAGCGGGTTGCCCAGGCGCGAGACCTGGACGTGCCGGCCGGTCGGGTCCGCCTTGCCGGGGCTGAGCTTGAGGGTCTGCTTCTCGGTGCTCGACCAGACGCCGATGACGGGGTTGCGGCCGGGGTCGCCCTTGAAGGCGAGGCGGCTCTTGGGGATCTGCAGGGCGACGGTGTTGACGTTGTAGCCGGCGAGGGTGTTCTGGCCGACCTCGGAGAGGTTGCCGCCGTAGAGCAGGTCGAAGACCCGCAGGTCGAGGAAGAACGGGTCGGCGGCCTGAGTGGCCACCGTCTGCCCGCCGCCGGGGAGTTGGACGGTCGCCTGGTTGCGGAGCCGGCCGTAGTCGGGCATGGAGGCCTTGCCGGTGTCCGAGGGGGCGACCTGGCCGTGCTCGACCAGCGTCACGGGCTCGCAGCCCGGGCGCAGCTCCTGGAGCGTGTAGTACTGGCGGAACAGGAGGGTGGGATCGGTGAGGTTGTTCACCACGCCGTTGTTGTAGAGGAAGGTGTTGGTGCCGCGCTGGTCGTCCGTGTGGAACGTCCAGCGGTAGGTGATGTCGGGCTTTCCGGTGCCCTGGGAGTCGATGTTGACGTCGTAGTGCGCGCCGTCGGCCCAGGGGTAGAAGTTGGGGCCGCCGTTGGGCTCCTGGAAGGGCAGCCAGTTGGCGATGAGGGTGACGGTGTCGGGGTTGTCGGGGCTGGTGAAGGCGTAGACGTCGGTGTTGTCGACCTGCGGGTCGGCGGCGATCAGGGGCGCTTCGCGGTGGCTGGAGGCGTTGCCGGTTCCGGCTCCGGGGCCGATGAGCGCGGTGCTGGCGATGGCCAGGCTCATGCTGGTGAGGATGGCCGCGCTGCGCGCGATCCGGGTTCTGCGGGAAGGTCGGCGCGTGACGTTCATTGGGGGTCGGGTTCTCGCTTCCGTGACGGTCGATGTCCGCCCGGGGCCCGTCCGGCCCCGGCGCAGGTCCGGCTGGGCAGCCGCAAGGGGCACTGTGAACCGGATCCTGTTCGTGCTTCGCGCGCCGGGCGGGTGAGGTTTGGTCGCCTCACCCGCCCGGCCCAGCCGGACCACCTGGTCGGTGGAACCCGTCCGTGCTCTGAGCGGCAACGGTCCGGGGCAGGGAGAGCGCCGGGGGTGCAGTGAGGGCACTCGCGTTCGGGAGGGGGCTGTGCATTCGGGGCGGGTGCCCCGTGCGAGTGATCCCGTGGACTTCGCCGGAGTGGTGACGTGCCGTCCGCCGGACGAGGCCACCAGGGTTACCGCTCGGGCGCTCGCCCTCATCCTCATCCCGGCCGTCGGCCCTCTCGGCCGTGGTGGCGGGTCGTTCTCCCCGGAGGCAATGACGTGGTGCTGCCGCGACGCGTGGTTCGGACGGGCGCGGGGGCGGTGGGCGCGCTGTGTCTGCTCGGCCTCGCGGCGCCCGCTCACGCGCACCCGCTGGGGAACTTCTCCGTCAACCACTACCTCGGGTTCACCGTCCACCCCGACCGGATCGAGGCCCTGGCCGTCACCGACGCCGCCGAGATCCCCACCCTCCAGGAACGGCCGAGGGTCGACCGCAACGGCGACGGCGCGATCGACGACGGGGAGCTTTCCGCCTGGGCGGCCGAGCAGTGCGCACAGACCGCCCAGCGCCTCGAGGTGACGACGGAGCAGGCGTCCACGGCGCTGCGCTGGACGACCCGGTCCGCGCGGTTCCGGTACGAGGACGGCTCCGCCGGTCTGCCCACGAGCCGGCTGGAGTGCGTGCTGGACGCGGCCCTGAGCGTTCCGGCCGGCGGAACCACCGTGCGGGTCTCCAGCGGGAGCGACCCCGGCCGGGTCGGCTGGAACGAGATCACCGCGCGGGGCGAGGACACCCGGCTCGACCCGACGGACGTGCCGGCCGAGTCGGTGTCCAAGGAGCTGCGGGACTACCCCCGCGACCTCCTCAACAGCCCCAGCGGCGTCACCCGCGCACAGTTCCGCGCCCTGCCGGGCGGCGGCCCGGCCGCCGGGGCGGGGACCGTCTCCCGAAACGACGGCTCGGGCCTCACCGCCTGGCTCGCCGGCCTCGACAGCCGACTCGCCGGCCTCGGGGCGGCCCGTCAACTCACCGTTCCCATCGGCCTGTTGGCCGTCCTGCTCTCGATCGTACTCGGGGCCGGGCACGCGCTGCTGCCCGGGCACGGCAAGACCGTGATGGCCGCCTACCTGGCCGGCCGGCGCGGGAGCACCCGGGACGCGGTCGCGGTCGGAGCCACCGTCACCCTCACCCACACCGCCGGCGTCCTCGTGATCGGCCTGGCCCTGACCGCGTCCGCTTCGCTGGCCGGCGACGTCGTCCTGGGCTGGCTCGGCGTTGCCAGCGGAGCCCTGGTCGCGGTCGTCGGCCTCGGCCTGCTGCGGGACGCGACCCGCCGCGCGCGCGGCGGTCCGCACCCCGACCCCCTCCCGGACCACGCGCACGACACGGGTGAGCCCGGGGCGGAGCGGGCCAGGGAACTCGCCCACTCGGCGGCGGCCCCCTCCCCGGCCCAGCACCACGGCCACGCCCACCCGCACGGCCACGCCCACGACGGCCACGCCGAGCACCACGGCCACGACCAGGGCCAGGGCCACGACCAGGGCCACGGCCACGACCAGGGCCACGGCCACGGCCACGACCAGGGCCAGGGCCACGGCCACGACCAGGGCCACGACCACGACCAGGGCCACGGCCACGGCCACGACCAGGGCCACGGCCACGATCATGCCGGTGGACACCATTACGACCACGCGGCTCGGCACCATCACGACCACGGGCACCGCCACGGCCTCTTCGGCGGCGGTCACCACCATCACCACGCCCCGCCCGGCCGCCGCGGGCTGATCGGCCTGGGCATCGCCGGAGGCCTGGTCCCCAGCCCGTCGGCGCTCGTCGTCCTCCTCGGAGCCATCGCGCTCGGCCGGACCCTGTTCGGCGCGGCCCTCGTGGTCGCCTACGGCCTGGGCATGGCCGCCACCCTCACCGCGGTCGGCCTGCTCCTGGTCCGTCTGGGCGACCGACTCGCCGCCGCCACCGACGGGCCGCTCCTCGGCCGCCTGCGCCGCCTCACCCCCTACAGCTCACTGCTGACCGCCCTGCTCATCCTCACGGTGGGAATCGGACTGGCCGTCCGCAGCCTGCCCGCCACCATCTGACGTCCCACCTCGGAGGCCCGCCACCGTGAACGCCCTCACCCCACGCAGAGCAGTTCGCCTTCTCGTACCCGCCCTGGCCGCCGTCACCGCCCTGGCCGGCTGCGGCGGCGAGCCGGACGGCAGGTTCGACGCCCAGGCGGGCACCCCGTCCCCCAGCTGCATCCAGCACCAGAGCCAGGACCCCGGCAGCGCGTACACGGGCCGGGAGAAGTCCGACCCGAAGTCGGTGCTGGAGATGATGCGCTTCTACACCGCCAACGGCACGAAGACGTACTGCGACGGCAGACCGCCCACGGACACCGACCGCCACTGGACCGAGCTCTACACCGCACTCGGCGGCGACGCCGTCCACGTCACCACCGGATAGTCACGTTCCGGCCGACGCTGCGGCGTCCGGCCGCTCGACGCGGGCCCGGGCGGCGCGGGTGTGCGGGGGAGACTACGGCGAGATGATCCGCGCACCGTCTCCAGCCCCCCGCGTACCCGCGGATGCCTCTGACCCTGACGGCGCCGGCACCTGGACGGCGGAGGTTCCTCCGATCCAAGGTTCGAGCCCCCGTCGTTCCATACGCGAGGGTCCGTGGCGGCACCGGCCGCCGGTATCCGGGGCAGGCCGGGCGGAACCGCAGGGCCGACCACACCTCGTCGACGGCGACCTGCCGTACCGGCCGGACGCCGCCCTCCGGCACCCGTGCCCACCTCGTCAGTTCGTTCGGCTGGGTTCACCCCTGAGGGTGTTCCGGAATTGGCACCCATCCGGGCCCTGGCGGCCGCCGAATGGCGGGTGTGAACACCGACGCAGCCCCGCCCCCGCCACCTTCGGTCCGACGTCGGACGCGGGCGGTGCGTGCGGGTGCGGCCGCCGCGGCCGGGGTGGCCGCGGCGGTGGCCGCGCTCGGGGTGGGCGAACTGGTCGCCGCGGCGACCGGCCCCGGTACCGCGCCGGCCATCGCGGTCGGCTCGGCGGCGATCGACCTGACGCCGACTCCGTTGAAGGAGTACGCCGTCCGCACCTTCGGCACCCAGGACAAGGCGGTGCTGCTCGGCGGGATCCTCCTGACGACGGCTCTGCTGGCCGCGTTCACCGGATGGCTGTCCGCCCGCCGTCCGAAGAGCGGAGCAGGTGTCTTCGGGGCCTTCGGACTCCTGGGCGCCTGGGCCGCTCTCTCCCGGTCGGGTGCGGGCGCCGCGGACGCCGCACCGGCCCTCGCGTCGGGCGCGGTCGGCGCGCTCACCGTCCTCGGCCTGTCACGACTGCGCCGAGCGGCCGCGCCCCCGGCGCGTACGACCGCGTCGACCGCGCCGACCGCGAATTCGGACGACGACCCGGCGCAGCAGGAGCAACCCGCCCCGACCCAGGACACCAGCCGCCGGGCCGTGCTGGCCGCCACCGGCGCGACGATCGCCGTCGGCGCACTCGCCGGTGTCGGCGGCCGGATCCTGGCGGACCGCCGCTACGACACCGGGGCACTGCGCGCGGCCGTTCGGATCCCACCCGCCGCCCAACCCCTGCCCCCACCGCCCGCCGCGGTGCGGCCCAAGGTCCCGGGCCTGTCCCCGTTCGTCACCCCGAACACGGACTTCTACCGCGTCGACACCGCGCTCACCCTTCCCCGCATCGATCCCCGACACTGGGCCCTGCGCATCCGCGGCCTCGTCGACCACCCGCTCCTGCTGACCTTCGACGACCTCCTGCACGAACCGCTGGAGGAACTGGACCACACGCTGACCTGCGTCTCCAACGAGGTGGGCGGCCCCTACGCCGGCACCACCCGCTGGCTCGGCGCCTCCCTCCCGGCCCTGCTGCGCCGTGCCGGGGTGCGTCCCGGAGCCGACCAACTGGTCGGCCACTCCCAGGACGGCATGACCATCGGCACACCGTTGGAGTCGGTACTCGACGGCCGGCGCGCGCTGCTGGCGGTCGCGATGAACGGCGAAGCCCTGCCCGTCGCCCACGGCTTCCCCTGCCGCAGCGTCGTCCCCGGCTTCTACGGCTACACCTCCGCCACCAAATGGCTCGTCGACCTGGACGTCACCACCTTCGCCGCGTACGACCCGTACTGGGTGCGCCGGGGCTGGGACCGCACCGGCGCGGTCCGCACCGCCTCGCGGATCGAGGTCCCGGCGCCGTTCGCCCGTGTTCCCGCGGGGGAGGTCACGGTGGCCGGAACCGCCTGGGCGACGCACCGGGGGATCGCCGCCGTCGAGGTCCGCGTCGACGGCGGCCCCTGGCAGCGCGCGCTGCTCGCCACCGACGCCGGCCCCGATCTCTGGCGGCAATGGACCTGCACATGGGCCGGTGCCACTCCCGGCACCCACCGGATCGAGGTCCGAGCGACCGATGCCGGTGGCGCCGTCCAGACCGAGGAGCGGGCCGCCCCCTTCCCGTCCGGGGCCACCGGCTGGCACAGCGTCGTCGTCACCGTCACCTGAGGGCCCCGACCGGCCCGCCCGGAAACCACCAGACCACCAGACCACCAGACCACCTTCATGACACCGGCACCAGCCGGTGCGGTCCGCCCCAGGGGCTGACCGTTCCATCCTCACAAGGAGATTCCTTCCATGAACGTCACCGCCCCGCGCCGCAACGCGGTCACCGCGCTCCTCGCCGTGACCGCGCTCGCCCTCAGCCTCGGGGCCTGCAGCAGCGGCTCCGGATCGTCCTCCGCCTCCAAGGCCCCCGCCGCCGCGCCGTCCTCGGCCGCCGCCCCCGCGACGGCGGCCGGTGCCGCCATGAGTGACCAGCCGTTCGGGACGGCCTGCGCCGCCGTGCCCAAGGACGGCGCCGGGTCCTTCACCGGCATGGCCAAGGACCCGGTCGCCACCGCCGCCTCCAACAACCCGCTGCTGTCCACCCTGGTGACCGCCGTCAAGCAGGCCGGGCTCGTCGACACCCTCAACTCCGCGCAGAACATCACGGTGTTCGCGCCGACCAACGACGCCTTCGCCAAGATCCCCAAGGCCACCCTGGACGCCGTCCTCGCCGACAAGGAGAAGCTCACCAAGATCCTCACCTACCACGTCGCCCCCCAGCGCCTCGCCCCCGGCGACCTCACCGGCGCGCACAAGACCCTGGAGACCGGCAACGTCACGGTCACCGGTGCCAGCCCCGACTTCACCGTCAACGGCGACGCCAAGGTCCTGTGCGGCAACGTCCAGACCGCCAACGCCACCGTGTACATCGTCGACACCGTCCTGATGCCCACCTCCTGACCCTCCCCGCCGGCGGGCCCGGTAGGGACACAGGTCCGGCCCGTGCGACGAACGGGCGCCAGTCCGCAGCCGGGCCGACGCCGGGACCCGTGCCGGGCCCGGTCTGCGGATGCTGTCGGTGCTCCCCGCCGGTCCCGGCGAAGGCGGTGCTCGTGTGCCGGAGAGCACGCCCGGAGCCCTTTCGTTCGATCTCACAGGCTTCACAGGCGGCTTCGGCTGTTCCCCGTTGCTTCGACGGGGAACAGCCGGAGAGCTTGTGGGGTCAGGGAGTCGAGGTGTCCTGGGTGTCCTTGGCGGCGTCCGATTCGGCAGCGGCGGCGGCGCTGTCGGCGGCGTCCACCTTCTTCCGCATCTCGCCGAGTCGGTCACCGCTCGCCGCCGACCCGCTCGCCGCCGACCCGCTCGCGCCGGCGGACGGTGACCCGGCGGCGGGTGCACCGGTCCGGCCGGGGCCGGTCCCGTTCGTGCCGCACGCCGTCAGGGCGAGCGTGGCGAGCAGGGCGGCCGTGACGGCAGCGGTTCGCCGCGACAGCCGGGCGGCTGGTACCGGTGCAGCCACCGACCTGCCGCCGACCGGGTCGGACGCCGTGCCGGGAATGGTCACTGCGCCGGCGGTCACTGCGCGGTCGGTCACTGTGCGGTCGGGGTGCCGAGGCCCTGCGAGGAGCACCAGGTGGCGACGGCGTTCAGGTCGCTCTGGCGCTGGGTCAGCGTCGGCACCAGGCTCTTGCGGTACGTCAGCCGGTCGTTGAGGTCGTTGTAGATCGCGGTGTGGCCGGCGGCCTTGGCGTTGTTCACCCGCTGCTGCAGACGGGCGATCGAGCCGGCCTCGGTGACCGGACCGTTCAGGCGGTCCAGGGCGTTCTTGATCCGCTGGTCGGCCTTCGGCAGCCGCTTGCAGATGCCCTTCGCTCCGTCGCCCTCGGGCGTCGGCAGCACCTTCGGGGTCCGGGAGGCCACCGGGGTGGCACTGGGCGTGGCGGCCTGAGCCGGTCCGGTGAGGGCGACCAGGGTGGTGCCCAGGGCGAGAGCGCCGATCACGGCAGCGGCCTTGCGGTGCGGGTGCATGGCGAAGTCCTCCAGTTGCCACGGGTGGCAGGTCCGGCCGGAGCGTCGGGCGGTCCGGCTGAGCAGGACGATAAGGACCCTCTTTGTGGATTCCTTGTGAGCCGACGAGCCGGCCCACCGCTTCGCGGGTGCTCCGACGCCCGTGGCGCGTCAGGCGCTCGCACCCGTGGAGCTGATCCATTCGCGGCGGGCCGGCAGGGGCGGGGTCGGGGCGTCCTCGCCGACCAGGGGCAGCCGGACCTCGACGCGGCAGCCGGTCCCGCCCGGCGGCTCGGTGACCGTGACGGTGCCGCGGTGCAGGGCCACCTGCTGGGCGACCAGGGTCAGTCCCAGTCCCGAGCCGGGGCTGTCCCGGCGCCGGCGGAAGCGGTCGAAGACCGCCGCCCGGTCCGCCACCGGGATGCCCGGCCCGTCGTCGTCCACGGTCAGCACCGCCTGTCCGGCGTCCCGGCGCAGTCCGACCGCGATCCGGGCCGGTTCCCCGGGCCGGTGACCGTGCACGGCCGCGTTGGCGAGCAGGTTGTCGCAGACGATCCGCAGCCCGGCCTCCCACCCGTGCACCCGTAGCCCGCCGGTGCCAGGCCCGACGTCCGGCCCGCCGGTGTCCGGCCCGGCGAGGCCGGGACCGGCCAGGTCGACGGTCACCTCCGGCCGCCGCCGGCGCAGCTCGGCGACGGCGGCCGCGGCCGGGTCGGCCGGGTCGAGGACCGTGAACGCCTCCTCCTCGACCAGGTCGCCACGGGCCAGCGTGCGCAGTGCGGTGAGCAGGTCGAGGAGTCGCCGGTGGTCGTCGCGGAGGTCGGAGAGGATCTCCGCGCGGTCCGTCGGCGGCAGGTCCGGGTGCGCGCCGAGGACGTCCAGGTTGGTCCGCAGGCTCATCAGCGGTGTGCGCAGTTCGTGGGAGGCGGCGGCGGAGAACGAGCGGGCGGTTTCCAGTGCCTGGCCGGTCCGTGCGACCTGCTGGTCGTACCGGGCCAGCGCGCTCTCCAGCGCGAGTGCGAGCTCGTCCACCTCGCGGACCCCGCTGTGCCGGTGGGTGAAGCCCACGGCGCCGGCCCGCGGGTCGAGCGCGGCGGCGCGTCGGCCCAGGCGGCTGAGCGGCGCGGTGGCCCGTCGGGCGAGGCCGTAGGCGAGCAGTCCGGAGAGCGGTGCGGCCAGCGCTGCGGCCCACAGGATCCGCCCGCGCACCGCGTCCACCTGCGGGTCGGTCGCCGACACCGGTGCGGTGACCCAGAGCGTGCCGGGGTCGGCGCCCGCCACCGGCCGGGCCAGCACCCGCCAGGCCCGGCCCTGCGCCCGTACGGTGACCGGCCCGCCGGTGCCCGCGGGGGCGGGGTGCGGGAGTACCGCGGCCGGGCCCGGCACGGGGCCGCCCTCGGTGACCCGGTCGCCGTTCGCGTCCGCCACCCGGATGCCGACGTCCAGTGCGTCGTCGAGCAGGTTGCGGCGCTGGTTCTGCTCGACCCGGGGCCGGTCCTGCCGGGTGGCGCTCAGCAGTGCCTTGGCGGCGGGGAGCACGGCGGCGGCGCGGTCGCGCAGCCTGGTGTCCTGCTGGGCGCGCAGATCGTGGGTGACGAGCCCGAGCAGCAGTGCGCCGGTGCCCAGGACGAGCAGCGGGACGAGCAGGGCCGCACCGGTCGCGATCCGGGTGGCCAGGCTGATCGAGCGCCGGGCGGGGGCGGTGCCGCTCACCGGTGGGCCTCCGGAGTCCGCAGCACGAAGCCGACGCCCCGCACCGTGTGGATCAACCGTGAACGGCCGCCCTCCTCCAGCTTGCGGCGCAGGTAGCTGACGAACGTGTCGACGGCATCGGTGCGGACCTCGAAGTCGTAGCCCCACACCCGGTCCAGCAACTGGTCGCGGGTCAGCACCAGCCCGGCGTTGCGGGCCAGGTACTCCAGCAACTCGAACTCGCGGCGCGTCAACCGCAGCGGTTGCCCGTCCCGGCGGGCCTCGCGGGCGGCGGGTTCGATCTCCAGCGGCCCGACCCGCAGCACCTCACCACCCGGCCCGGCGGGACGGCCGTACGTGCCGGCCCGGGTTCGGCGGCGCAGCAGGGCGTGCAGGCGCAGCACCAGTTCCTCCAGCGCGAACGGCTTGACCAGGTAGTCGTCGGCGCCCGCCTGGAGGCCGGCCACCCGGTCGGCCAGCTCGTCCAGTGCGGAGAGCATCAGCACGGGCGTGTCGATGCCCTGCTCCCGCAGCCGGCGGCAGACTTCGCTGCCGTCCAGGTCGGGCATCGAGACGTCGAGGACCAGCACGTCCGGCGGCTCGTCGGCCACCAGGCCCAGCGCCGTCCGCCCGCCGTCGGCCGTGCGTACCGTGAACCCGCTGAGCCGCAGGCCGCGCTCCAGCGACCTGCGGATGATGTCGTCGTCGTCCACCACCAGCACCGTCCCGGTGCCGTCACCGCCCGCCATCGGGGTCTCCTCGCTCCCGTCCGGCCTCCGCCGGGGCGTCCTACGGTGACACGGGCTGATGAGAGCCTTCTCATCGAAGTCCCGCGACCTGCGGGGCAACGGCTCCCCGTCGTGGCGTGGCTCGAAGAACCCGCCTTCAAGCCCTCAACATCCACGATCCCCGCAACTCCCTGGGGTCGGGGTGTTGCGGGGATCGCTGGAACCCGCCGTCGTGGTCGAGGGCCGTCCTCGTCGGGTGCACGGGCCTTACGGCATGGGCCGGCACCCGGGTGGGCTCAGCGCTCGGCCACGAAGACGTGCGCGGCGGTCTGCGTGGGGAGTTCGGTGGCCGCCCCGCCGCTGCTGACCGTCACACCGCCGGACGAGGACGTCACGCTCACGACCGCGCCGGGCCGCACCCCGGCGTGCCTGAGGGTGTGCATCAGTCGGGGGTCGGTCTGGACCAGCTCCCTGATGCACCGTACGATCGCGGTCGCGCCGTTCGGCCCGGGTTGGAGGTCGCTGAGGCTGACCATGCTCTCGGCAGGGAACGGATCCACGGTGCTCTTCCCCCCGAGTTCCTCCAGGCCCGGGATCGGGTTGCCGTAGGGCGAGGTGGTGGGGTGCCGCAGCAGCACGAGGACGCGGCGTTCGACGGCCTCGCTCATCACGTGCTCCCAGCGGCAGGCTTCGGCGTGGGCCTGCTCCCATTCCAGTCCGATCACCTCGACGAGCAGGCACTCCGCGAGCCGGTGTTTGCGCATCACGCGCGTGGCGGTCCGCCGGCCCTCCTCCGTCAGCTCCAGGTGCCGGTCGTCGGCGACGTGCAGCAGACCGTTGCGTTCCATGCGGGCGACGGTCTGGCTGACGGTGGGGCCGCTCTGGTCCAGGCGTTCGGCGATGCGGGCGCGCATGGGGACCACGCCTTCCTCCTCGAGCTCCAGGACCGTGCGGAGGTACATCTCCGTGGTGTCGATGAGTCCGGACATGGTGTTCGTCAGGCGGGGGTTTCGGCTGTGGCGGTCAGGACCGCTCGGCCGAGGATGTGGCCGGCCATGGTGAAGCCGAGGACGGCCGGGGTGGAGTCGACCGGGACGCCGATGGACTCGACGTCGAGGGCGTGCACCACGACGAAGTAGCGGTGCGGGCCGTGCCCGGCCGGCGGTGCGGCGCCGATGAAGCGGGCCGCGCGGGCGTCGTTGGGCAGTTGGAAGGCGCCCTCGGGCAGGCCTGAGCCGGTGTCGTCGCCGGCGCCCTCGGGCAGCTCGGTGACGGTGGCGGGGATGTCGGCGACCGCCCAGTGCCAGAACCCGGACCCGGTGGGGGCGTCGGGGTCGTAGACGGTGACGGCGTAGCTCTTGGTGCCGTCCGGGGCGCCGCTCCAGGACAGCTGCGGGGAGACGTCCTTCCCGCCGGGGACGCCGGAGGAGTGCTGCTCGGGAGGCCAGGCGGCGCCGTCGGTGACGGCGGTGCTGGTGACGGTGAAGAAGTCCGCCTCGGGGAGGCGGGCGAAGGGGTCGTTGGCGCTCATCGCGTCGTTCCTTTCGGTGTGTGCTGTGGGGCGGTGGTGGTGCGGCGGACGGAGCCCACGGCTTCGCGTGGCTGCACCGCCGCGCTCCCTCGGTCGATGAATCGACCATAACACTAATAATCGATTATCTGCGGGATCGTCTATGCTGGAGGCATGACTCAGACGGCCCACACCTCGACCTCACCGGGGAAGCTGATGCTCTCCGAGCAGGTCTACGCACACCTGCGGGACGCGATCATGCGCGGGGACCACGCCCCCGGCGACGCCCTCAAACCGCAGGACCTCGCCAAGGAACAGGGCGTGAGCCTGGCCGTCGTGCGTGAGGCGCTCGTGCGGCTGGTCGGCGAGGGCCTCGCCGACCGGCTGCCCAACCGCGGCTTCGCCGTCCCGGCCGTCTCCGACCGCCGCTGGCAGGAGATCGCGGAGGCCCGCAGGACCATCGAACCGGTCGTGCTGCGCATGTCGATCGAGCGCGGGGACGTCGACTGGGAGGCCCGCGTACGAGCCGCCCACCACCGTCTGGCCCGCACCCCGGCGTACGTGCCGGAGGAGGGCGAGTACTACAGCGCCGCATGGTCCGAAGCCCACCGGGTCTTCCACCGCACCCTGCTGGAGGGCTGCGGCAACCCCGTCCTGCTGGAGACCTTCGACCGAACGTGGACCGCGAGCGAACTGGCTCGCCGCTGGTCGGCGCAGCACAACCCCGGCCGGGACGCCGTCGGCGAGCACCGCCGGCTGGAGGAGGCGGCGCTGGCCCGCGACGCCGACACCGCGGCCGAGGTACTGACCCAGCACCTCACCCGGACCGCGGCCGACTTGACCGGCCGCCCCCACCGCGAACCCGCGACGGAAGCCTGATGCGCCACGCCGACCTGGCTGGACGTGGGGTGTTGTCCGGCGTTCGGCCCGTATGTGCTGGTGGGGTCCTTACGGGTGCGGGCCTTGAGGCGGCGACGCTGCACCGGGTCGAGACGGTCGAGGTCGCGCCAGGACCGGCGGAGGCTGGGCGAGGGCCGGCGGATGAGAGGCGGCAGCACCGTGAACGCACCGTTGGTCTGACCTGCCCGCTCCGCGTGGCCGCGTTCCCGCGAACGGCCGCCACGAGCCGGGGGCTTGCGCGAACTCCGTCACCGCAGTTCGGCCACAGGTCCGCGTGACCGTCGAGAACGCGCGAGCGCGTTCCCAGGAACGTTCGCGCGCATGACGTCGGGGGTGCCGTCGTTCACGGGAAGTAGCAGAGCGGTCTGTGCTCCGGCCGATGATCAGAGCTGGCTGGCGGTCCGTCGAGTGGGACGAAGTACCCGCTGTCGACATCGGGCAGGCAAGCCTCGCTGATGACCCAGTAGCGCGTGGTCAGGCCGGAGGGAATCGGCGTCAGGTCCACGCGTGCACTCGTCGCCTGGTGGGTCGGCACTGTGGCAGAGGCGGGGCACCACTCCTGCACGCCGCCAGGAACGGAGTCAGCACGTACCTCGACGTACTGCCGACCGAGATCACCGATTGAGGGCAGGGACCAGGCCGGACAGTTCGTTCTGTTCGTCCTCGCTGCCGCGAGTGTGGACCGGCGACCTCTCCGACACCGGATCCGACAATCACCTCACCGCCCGCTGGATCCCCGCGGACCGCCCTCCCGAACCCGCGTTCCCCACGGTCGCACAAGCGCTCGTCGTCTAACCACGTTCGGGGGCCCGCCTTCTCGCGCTACGGCTGGGCCGGCACGACGCGGTGATCAGTGGCGGGTCACTGTGCGGGTTCCGGGCGCGGTGCCGGTGGGTTGCTCGGGTGTCGGTCGAGGGCTTGGTCGAGGCGGCGACGGAGGGCACGGCCGATGGGCTTCTCGACCACCCGGTGGATGATTGCGGCGAGGAGGAGCATCGAGACGGTGGTGAGGGCGAGTCGGCCCCAGGGGCCGAGCCAGTGGGCGTGGGCGGTGAGTTCGGCGGCCATGGGCAGGCCGAGGCTCTGGTGGATCAGGTAGAAGGGGTAGGTGAGCGCACCGGCCGTCATCAGCCAGCGCCAGCGGATGCGGGCGAGGGGGCCGATGGTGGCCAGGAGCAGCAGGGCCAGGAAGGCGGTCAGTAGGGCGCTGGCGACGGTCCAGGAGCAGAGTGCTTGGGATCCCCACTCCCGGTAGTGGCCGGTCAACCGGGCGGGGAGCATGGTCAGTTCGTAGCACCAGGCGAAGCCGAGGAGTATCCAGAGCATGAGGTTCTGCCCGAAGCGGTACATGAGGTAGACCGCGATGCCGGCGACGAACAGGCCGGCGTACTGGCTGAGGACGAGGTCGTCCAGGAACTTGCTCTTCGTCTCCGAGGTGATGATCCCGGCGGCCAGCCAGATCACGCAGAACCCCATGACCCGGTGGTAAGTGGTGCCGAAGGCCAGGAGGACGGCCATGAGGAGGTAGAAGTGGGCCTCGACGGCGAGGGTCCAGGCGACGCCGTCCAGGAGGGTTGCGTGGAGGGCGTCAGGGAACATGGTCAGGTTGGCCAGGACGATCCGGGGGTGGATCACCGCGCCGACGTCGTGGGTCTCCATGGGAATCAGCGCGATCCTGGCCACGATCAGGATGAGAGCGCACCAGTAGGCCGGGTAGAGCCGGGATATCCGTGAGGCGGCGAACTGTCCTGCGGTGCGCCCCCAGGCGCTCATGCAGATGACGAATCCGCTGATGAGGAAGAAGGCCTCGACACCGAGCCAGCCGTACATCGATGCGTGGTGCAGCGGGTAGGCGAACTCCTTCGCGGACGGTCCCCACAGGGTGGGCGAGATCGCGCTGAGGTAGTGGAATCCTGTGACGGCGAGCGCGGCGAGCAGCCGCATGCCGTCGACGACGGCCAACCGGGCTCCTGGCTCACCCCGACCACGGCCTACAGTCAGGGCTCTTGCCCGTGCAAGGCCATCCCGGGCCTGCAGGCGGGTCGGCGGTGACGTGGGTTCGTGGAGCACTGGCCGGAGTCCGATCATGTCGATACGCCCGCTCTCCCTCGGGACCGCAGACGAGGGTCGTGGGGGTAAGCGAACTGTGATGCCGCTCAGCCGTTGCACGGGCACGGCACCCGCAGACTGATCAACGTGCGCTCATCTTATTACGAGGAATTTCGGCGAAGGTCGTGCGGTCAGGGCATCGAGTGCAGCCGATCGGGGGCGGCCGGGGGGCGGAAGTCCGCTACGAAAAGGAGTCGGAATTCCACGGGGACTCAAGGGCTGAGGCCTGCTCTGTCGCATGGCCGTCCCAGATGCCCTCCGGGTAGGTCAAGTCGTTCAGCGGACACCCTCGGACGGCCTGGGTGCATCGGACTGGCTGGTTACCCGGCCGTCGTCTGCGCCGTGGAGCGGTGAGACAGGCCATCAAGATGCCGCGTCTATCGAGACGCGCGCGCCTCATTGCCACAGCGGTGGCCGCGGCGCTCTGCGTCGTGGTCGCAGAACTGGCCCCGGAGGCCTGGTGGCTCCCCTCCAAGTGGCGAACCTACGACGCCTCCCCGTCCGGCCGGATCCTGGTCAGTGCAGACGATCAGACGATCACGCTCACCGTTAGCTGGTCCTGCGAAGTAGACCTGCTACTGAATGATGCGCCGCGCGACCTACGGACTCAGAGGCCGCGGGCGACGGTCGACAGGACGGCCTCGACGGCGGTGCGCAGCTCGGCTCCGGACAGGCCCCGCAGTGGGCCCTCGACCAGCAGGTCCGACAGGCCGTGGACCGCCGACCAGGCCGCGTACTCGGCGCCCGGGCGGCGGTCGGTGGGGAAGGCGCCGAGCCGGACCAGGTCGTCGAGGTGGGTGGACAGGATGGCGTAGGGGTCCGCGCCGCAGGAGCCCTCCGGGCCCGGTTCCCCGC
>NZ_JBHZCY010000089.1:0-39845 GCF_042786665.1 Kitasatospora sp. NPDC059146
GTACTGGACGTACTTGGGCGATTCGGGCGTGCGTCCAGGCGGGATGCCCGGCGTCGCGCGCCTGGCAAGATCCGCCGGACAGGCCCTAACCGGCCAGCTCCCGCAGCCGGGCCCGGCTCCGCGCCGCCAACTCCGGGTCGTCCAGTTCCTCGGCGAGGGCGAGCAGCAGGGTGTGCGCCTGGGCCTCCTTCGGGTACGCCTTGCGTTCCTCGGCCCGCCGCACGCAGTCGCCCGCGTCCGCGACGGCCAGGTCGAGCCGGCCGAGCGCGCGGTGGGCCCGGGCGCGGACCAGCGGCAGCTTCATCAGCATGTCCCGGTCGTCCGTGTCCACGGCCCGGGCACCGGCCTCCGCGAGCACGGCCAGCGCCTCCTCCGGGCGGCCGTCGGCGATCAGGGCCTGCGCCAGGTTGTAGCTCTGCACGATCTCGCCGTGGGCATCGCCCCGGTTCTCCTCCAGCGCCAGCGTGAACCGCTCGACGGCGTCACCGGGCCGGCCGTCGGCCAGGCACAGCAGGCCGTCCGTCTCGTACAGCACGCCCACCACCTGGCGGTTGGCCACCAGCGGCACCTGCTCGGTGGCGAGCGCCAACTGCTCGGCGGCGAGCCGGAAGTCCTGGCGCTCGTAATGCGCCCGGGCCAACTGGTTGTGCATCCGGACCACCGCGTCCGGGTTGTTGGCCCACCGGGCCGACTCGATGCCGGTCCGGTGGGTGGCGATCCAGTCCTCGTAGAGCTTCCGACCGTGGTAGAGCGGCCACAGCGACTCGCACAGCCACCACGCCTCGTCGTGCCACTGCTGGTCGGCCGCGGCCTTCACCACCGCTCGCAGGTTCGCCCGTTCCGCGTGCAGCCACTCCAGCGCGTCCGCTCCGGACCGGAAGCCGGGCAGGGCGTCGCCGGTCGGGTCCTGCAACCGGAGCCGCGGCCCGGTCGCCCGGTCGGCCACCGACGCCCTGCCCCGGTAGTACGCCACCGCCCGCGCCAACAGCTCGGTGCGGTCGGGCAGTTCACGGGCGCAGAGGTAGGCGTGGGTGCGCACCACCTCGTGGACCTGGAAGCGGTCGTCCACCCCCTGGTCGACGACCACGTCCAGGAGGTGGACGGCACACAGCTCGTCCAGGGCGTCCTCCGCCCGTTCGATGCCCACCGCGGCCGCCAGTTCGGCCGACACGAACGGGCCCGGGTGCACACCGATCAGGTGGTAGAGCGCCCGCCCCTGCGGCGAGAGCCGCTCGTACACCGGGTCGTACGTTCCCCGCAGGTTCCCCTCGTCGTTGTCCAGCACCGCCAACCTGCCCTCCTGGTGCGACAGTTCGGCGATCACCTGACCCACCGACAGCCGGCCCCGGCGCAGCAGCTGGCTGCCGACCGCGTTCAGCGCGATCGGCAGCCCGTCGCAACGCTCCACCAGCGCCGCCACCTCGTCGTCGGTGCCGCGCTCGGCGCTCAGCCAGCCCCGCACCAGCGCGGCCGCGGCCGTCGCGCCCAGGCGGTCCAGCTGCCGCACCTCGGCACCGTCCATCCGCAACGCGTCCAGCCGCCGCCGACTCGCCACCACCACCATCCCGCTGGAGGGCAGCAGGGCGCGCACCTCGGCGGCGTGCTCGGCGTTGTCCAGGAGGACCAGGCAGCGCTGCTCGGCGGTCACCGTCCGGAACTCCCCGAAGCGCTCCGCCTCCGCGTCCGGCGGGCGGACTCCGAGAGCGCGGAGGAAGCCCTCCAGCACCCCGGCCAGATCCACCGCCGAGCGGTGCCGGTAGGCCTTGAGATCCGCGTAGAGCACACCCCCCGGGAAGCGCTCCGCCTGCTCCATCGCGAACTTGGCCACCAGCTCGGTCTTGCCGACGCCGCCCAGGCCGGTGAACACCACGATGGCCGGTCCGCCCCGCTCGGCCTCGCCCGAAGCGGCGGTGAGCGCGGCGAGTTCGCGCTCCCGGTTGACGAAGCTCTTCCGCGGCGGCCTGACCTGGTACGGGACTCGGTGCTTCGGGGGCAGCTGGACCGTGACGTTCCCGCCCTGGACCACGTTGCCGTGCACCACCGTGCCCGACAAGCTGTTGGACACCTCGTAGCCGTCCACCCGCGCGCTCCCTCCGACCAGCCCGGGCCCAGCCTACGGCGTCGGGTGGTCCCTGGCGCCTGAATCCTCCTCAGGCCGCCTGGCAGGTCGGGCACCAGAACAGGTTGCGCGCCGCGTGCGCCTCCGTCCGCACCTCCGTGCCGCAGACCAGGCAGGGCATCGCGGCGCGGCGGTAGACGTAGACCTCGCCGCCGTGGTCGTCGACCCGGGGTGGGCGGCCCATCGCCTCGGGGGTGTGTTCGGGGCGCACGGTGTCGATCCGGCCGGCGGCGGCGCCCTGGTGCATCAGGTCGACCAGGTCGGCCCAGATCGCGTCCCACTCGCGGCGGGTGAGGTCGCGGCCGGCCCGGTGCGGGGCGATGTGGTGGCGGAACAGCACCTCGGCGCGGTACACGTTGCCGACCCCGGCCAGCACCTTCTGGTCCATCAGCAGCGCTGCGACGGTCGTGCGGCTGCCCGATATCCGGCGCCAGGCGGCCTCCGGGTCGGCGTCGGCGCGCAGCGGGTCGGGGCCGAGGCGGGCGGCGACGGCGGCCTTCTCGGCCCCGGTGACCAGCGCGCAGGTGTTGGGGCCGCGCAGGTCGGCGTAGCCGTCGTCGTTGGCCAGCCGCAGGCGGATCAGCCCCACCGGCTCGGGCGCCGGGCCGGTGCCGAAGGTGAAGCCGCCGTAGAGCCCGAGATGGATGTGCACCCAGCCGCTCTCCTCGAAGCCGAGGAAGAGGTGCTTGCCGGTGGCCTCCGCGCCGATGAGCAGCTGCCCGTCGAGCGCCTTGGCCTCGTCGGCGAAGCGGCCCTGCGGGCTGGAGACCTGCACCGGGCGGCCGCCGAAGGCCTTCCGGTTCTGGCCGGCGAGGCGGTGGATGATGTGGCCTTCCGGCACGGACGTCAGCTCCCCGGGTGGTTCTGGCAGGACCCGTCCATCATCTCAGCCGCCCCCGGCCGCGCCCGAACCCCGTGGTCAGCGGACCGGCATGCCCATCAGCCGGGCCAGGATGACCCGGTCCAGCTCGGCGGCCGTACCGGCGACGTCCAGGTACGAGTTGTCGATGATCGGCAGTCCGGAGTTGTACCAGCCGGCCATCCGCCCGTGGATGCGCGCGACCTCCTCGTCACCGAGCCGCCTGGTGCCGCCGCGGCGGGCGTTGCGGCGCAGCACCGAGTCCAGGCTGGGCAGCAGCACCACCGGGATCATGCCCGGGCCGATGTGCCGCTTCCAGCCGCCGAGGCCGATCGCCGGGCGGTCCGGGAAGACGGCGTCGTCGATGATGCAGGAGATGCCGTTGGCCAGGTAGTTGCGGCAGGCGAATCCGCAGGTCCGGCGGGCCAGCCGGTACTGGGCCTCGGAGGCGTTGTTCCAGCCGGCCTGCGGGTTGGCGAAGCCGGACTGCACCCACTCGCGGACGTCGTCCAGGCTGATGTGCGCGGTCGGGGTGCCCCGGCGCTCGGCCCAGTACCGGGCGACGGTGGTCTTGCCCGCCCCGGCCGGGCCGATCAGCAGGACGGCGATGGGGCCGGCGGGCGTGTGGCGCTGCGAGGGGTGGGCGGGGAGCTGGACGGGCGTGCCGGCGGGCAGCACGAAGTGCCCGGTGCCGCCGGCCGGGAGGGGCACGGGCGGCGGTGCCGCGGCGGGGACGGACACGGGGTTCGGCGCCGCCACCGGGTTCGGCACCGGCACGGGGTTCGGGACGGGGGCCGGAGCCGTGACGGACACCGCGGCGGGCGGCGGCGACGGAGGCGGCGGAGGCGCGGCGGCGGGCGCGGCGACCGGGGCCGGAACGACCGGCGGGGACACCCCCGCACCGCCCACCGGCGGCACCGGCGGAGCGGCGGGACGCGGCGGGACCTCCCCGCCTCCGGCGTACTGCGTCACGGCACCTCCCGACACCTCTCAGCGGGGACATTACACGGCGGCCCGGCAGCGGGCACAGTCCGCCGCCGGGCCGCCGAACGCGCCCTGCCCGCCCGGCCACGGGCGGTTTCGGCCCAGGTCGGCTCGTGGTCGACCCGTGGTCGACCGGCGTCAACTCGGGTCAACCGTCGGCCAACTCGCGCCCGTCACAAGGTCAACTCGCGTCGAATCCGGTCGGTTCCCGTCACAGCCGTTCAGCGACCGTCGACGGCACCCGAAACCCGCGCCCCAAGGCCCCGCCGCCCCGCTCCTCAGCGCGCGGCGAGCTGCTCCGCCAGCGCCCGCAGCGCAAGCTCGTACGACCCGATCCCGAAGCCCGCGATGGTGCCGGAGGCCACCGCCGCGATCACCGAGTTGTGCCGGAAGGTCTCCCGCGCGTACGGGTTGGAGATGTGCACCTCGATCAGCGGCGCGGTGCGCTGCGCAGCGGCGTCCCGCATCGCGTACGAGTAGTGGGTGAACGCGCCCGGGTTGATCACCACGGGCACCTGCCCGTCGGCCGCCTCGTGCAGCCACTCCACCATCTGCTGCTCGGAGTTGGTCTCGTGCACCTCGACCTCGAAGCCGAACTCCTTGCCCAGCGCGGTGCAGCGCTCGACCAGCCCGGCGTACGAGGTGGCCCCGTAGACGTCCGGCTCCCGGCTGCCCAGCCGGCCCAGGTTGGGGCCGTTGAGCACCATCACCCGGGTCACGCCGAGACCTCCGCGTACGCGGCGACCAGCAGCGACGGGTCGGGGCCCTCCAGCACGGAGGTCTTGCCCAGGCCGTCCAGGACGATGAAGCGGATCAGGTCGCCGCGCGACTTCTTGTCGATCTTCATCGCGTCCAGCAGCTTGGGCCAGGCGTCCGCCCGGTACGTCAGCGGCAGGCCGACCGAGGCCAGCACGGTGCGGTGGCGGTCGGCCGTCTCGTCGTCCAACCGGCCCGCCAGGCGGCCGAGTTCGGCGGCGAAGACCATGCCGATGGAGATCGCCGCGCCGTGCCGCCACTTGTAGCGCTCGTTGCGCTCGATGGCGTGGCCGAGGGTGTGGCCGTAGTTGAGGATCTCGCGCCGGCCGGACTCCTTGAGGTCCCCGGAGACGACGTCGGCCTTGACCTGGATGGCCCGGCGGATCAGCTCGACGGTGTGCGGGCCGGCCGGCGTCCTGGCGCCCTCCGGGTCCGCCTCGATCAGGTCGAGGATGGCCGGGTCGGCGATGAAGCCGCACTTGATGACCTCGGCGAGGCCGGAGACGTAGTCGTGCTTGGGCACGGTCTCCAGAGTGCCGAGGTCGGCCAGCACGCCCACCGGCGGGTGGAAGGCGCCGACCATGTTCTTGCCCTCGGCGATGTTGATGCCGGTCTTGCCGCCGACGGCCGCGTCGACCATGCCGAGCAGCGTGGTGGGCATGGAGATCCAGCGCACCCCGCGCAGCCAGGTGGCCGCGACGAAGCCGGCCAGGTCGGTGGTGGCCCCGCCGCCGAGGCCGACCACGACGTCGCTGCGGGTGAAGCCGGTCTGGCCGAGCACCGACCAGCAGTACGCGGCGACCTCGGCGCTCTTCGCCTCCTCGGCGTTGGGCACCTGGAGCGCGATCGCCTCGTACCCCTCGCCGGCCAGGTCCTCGCGGACGGCGTCGGCGGTGGCGGCGAGCGCCTCCGGGTGGATGATCGCGACCCGCTTGGCCCGGGTCCCGATCAGCGGCGCCAGCTCGCCGAGCAGCTGGTGCCCGATCAGCACGTCGTACGGGTCGTGGCCGGCGCTGCCGCCGACGTGAATCCTGACGGTGGTGTCAGTCATGGGGGGTGTTCAGCTCCAGTGCTTCCAGTACGGCGTCCGCGACCTGCTCGGGGGTGCGGTCGGCGGTGTCGACGACGGCGGTGGCCACCTCCAGGTAGAGGGGGCGACGGGCCTCCATCAGCTCGCGCCAGCGGGCCCGGGGGTTGACGGCCAGCAGCGGGCGCGGGGCGTCCAGGCCGACCCGCTTGACCGCGTCGCCCAGCGGGACCTCCAGGAAGGCCACCGGCAGCTCGCGCAGCAGCGCGCGGGTGGCCTCGGCCATCACCGCGCCGCCGCCGAGCGCCAGCACCCCGTCGTGTCCCTCGGCGGCCGCGCGCACGGCGCGGACCTCCAGCTCGCGGAAGTGCGGCTCGCCCTCGTCGATGAAGATCTCCGGGATGGGCTTGCCGGCCAGCGCCTCGATGTCGGCGTCGGTGTCCCGGAAGCCGACGCCCAGGCGCTCGGCCAGGACCCGCCCGACGGTGGACTTGCCACTGCCGGGCGGGCCGACCAGCACCACGACGGGCTTCGTCATCGGATGATCAGGTTGTCGAGGTAGCCCTGGACGTTGCGGCGGGTCTCGGAGACGTTGTCGCCGCCGAACTTCTCGTTCACCGCGTCCGCCAGCACCAGCGCGACCATCGCCTCGGCGACGATGCCGGCGGCCGGCACCGCGCAGACGTCCGAACGCTGGTGGTGCGCCTTGGCCGGCTCACCGGTGCGCACGTCCAGGGTCTGCAGCGCCCGCGGCACGGTCGCGATCGGCTTCATCGCGGCCCGCACCCGCAGCACCTCGCCGGTGGACAGGCCGCCCTCGGTGCCGCCGGAGCGGCCGGAGGTGCGCTTGACGCCCTCGGGGGTCGGGACGATCTCGTCGTGCGCCTGCGACCCGGGGACCCGGGCCAGGTCGAAGCCGTCGCCGACCTCGACGCCCTTGATCGCCTGGATGCCCATCAGCGCGGCGGCCAGCCGCGCGTCCAGCCGGCGGTCCCAGTGCACGTGCGAGCCGAGGCCCACCGGCACGCCGTACGCGAGCACCTCGACCACGCCGCCGAGGGTGTCGCCGTCCTTGTGGGCCTGGTCGATCTCGGCGACCATCGCCTTCGACGCGTCCGCGTCCAGGCAGCGCACCGGGTCGGCGTCCAGCCGGGCCTCGTCCGAGGGCAGCGGCAGCACGCCGGCCGGCGCCTTGGCGGCGGCCAGCTCGACCACGTGGCTGACGATCTCGATCCCGGCCACCTCGCGCAGGTACGCACGGGCGACCGCGCCCAGCGCGACCCGCGCGGCCGTCTCCCGGGCGCTGGCGCGCTCCAGGATCGGCCGGGCCTCCTCGATCGAGTACTTCTGCATGCCGGCCAGGTCGGCGTGGCCGGGCCGGGGGCGGGTCAGCGCCTCGTTGCGGGCCAGGCCCGCCAGCACCTCGGGGTCGACCGGGTCGGCCGACATGACCTGCTCCCACTTCGGCCACTCGGTGTTGCCGACCATGATCGCGACCGGGCTGCCCATGGTCAGGCCGTGCCGGACGCCGCCGAGGAAGGTCACCTCGTCCTGTTCGAACTTCATCCGCGCCCCGCGGCCGTAACCGAGCCGGCGGCGCGCCAGCGCGTCGGCCACCACGTCGGTGGTGACCGGTACACCGGCGGGCAGGCCTTCCAGCGTCGCGACGAGTGCGGGGCCGTGCGACTCCCCCGCCGTCAGCCAGCGCAACGTACCCAACGGAGCTCCTTCATCAGCGGGCCGGCCCACGGCACCGCCGGGGCCCGCCCGAGCGTGCCTTCTGTCCGAATCCTTTCATGACCCGGCAGCCCCCGGGGGCACAGTCCGCGTGACGGACGGCAACCGGTCACTCCACGAAACGATTCGGCCGCGCGCGACGGCACGTCCGGCCCGGGGGCTCAGCCCCCGGCCAGCGCCCGCTCCCCCGCCCCGCGCATCGCCGCCAGCGGCCCGGGCGCCCGCCCGGTGAAGGCCTCGCTCTGCAGCACCGCCTGGTGGACCAGCAGGTCCAGTCCGCCGAGGACGGTCGCCCCGCGCGCGGCGCAGGCGGCGGCCAGCGCCGTCGGCCACGGGTGGTACAGCACGTCGAACAGCGCCCCCGGGTCCGTGGGCAGCCCCGCGGCGAAGCCGTCGGTCGCCCCGACCGGGGTGGTGGAGACGGTCAGCGGCCGCTCCAGCGCCTCCGCACCGCGCTCCCAGTCCTCGGTCCGCACCGCCACGCCGAGCCGCTCGCCCAGCTCGGCCATCTCCCGGGCCCGCTCGGCGCTGCGCACGTAGACCGTCACCTCGCCGGTGCAGACCTGGGCCAGCGCGGCCAGCGCCGAGGAGGCGGTGGCCCCGGCCCCCAGCACGGCAGCAGCGGACACCTCGGCGATGCCGCGCTCGCTCAGCGCGTTGACCAGGCCGGGGACGTCGGTGTTGAACCCGGTGCGCCGCCCGTCGGCGGTGAACACCACGGTGTTCACCGCGTCCACCGCCCGGGCCGTGGCGCTGACCTCGTCCAGCAGCGGGATGATCGCCCGCTTCAACGGCATGGTCAGCGACAGCCCCGCCCACTCGGCCTCGTCCAGCCCGGCGAGGAACCCGGGCAGGGCGGCCTCGTCGACCTCGAAGCGGTCGTAGCGCCAGCCGTCCAGCCCGAGCGCCGCGAAGGCGGCCCGGTGCAGGTCGGGCGAGAGCGAGTGGGCGATCGGCGAGCCGAGGACGGCCGCCCGGTGCTTGCTGGTCAACACTGCCTCTCCGTGAACGACGGTTCGGTGACGGCTACTCGGTGGTGCCGCCTACTTCGTGGTGCAGTGCAGGCCGACCTTGTCGAAGCCCTGGCCCGCCGCCTTGCAGTACGCCTCGACGTTGGCCGCGTGCTCCTTGTCCGTCTCGGCGAACAGGGTGTTGGTCGGGGACATCGCGATGAAGTACAGCCACTTGCCGTCCGCCGGGTTGAGCACCGCGTTGAGCGCCTCGTCGCCGGGGTTGGAGATCGGCGTCGGCGGCAGGCCCGGGTTGATGTAGGTGTTGAACTTGTTGGACCCGTCGTTGATGTCCTTCGACGTGAGCTCCTTGCGGCCCAGCGAGTACTGCAGCGTGGTGTCCATGCCGAGCGTGTGGCGCACGGCGTCGCTGGCCAGCCGGTTCTGGATGGTCCTGGCCATCTTGGCGAAGTCGCCCGGGTTGTTGCCCTCGCGCTGCAGGATGCTCGCCTCGATGACCACCTCGTAGCCGTTCTTGAGGCCCGCCTTGGAGGCCTGGCCGTCGAGGTTGGCGTACTTGTCGGTGGCGGTCTTCACCATCTGCTTGAGCAGGTCCTCGGGCTTCATGCCGTCGGCGATGTTGTAGCGGGTCGGCCAGAGGAAGCCCTCGATGTTGCCGTTCGCGTACGCCGGCAGCCCGAGGTCGTTGACCTGCGCCTTGGCGACGCCCGCCGTGGTGCCCTTCTGGAGCTTCAACTTGCTGTCGATGGTGGCGTAGATCTCGGAGGAGTTCTTGCCCTCCGGGAACACGATCGCCGCGCCGCCCGCCTGGTCCAGCAGTTCCTTGACCGCGGCCGCGGCCGGCATCTCCTTCTTCAAGGTGTAGAAGCCGTACTGGATCGTGGTGCACTTGGGCTCGGCGTCGCAGGCCTTGGTGAAGGCGTCGACGCTCTTGACCACACCGGCGGCCTTGAGGGCGGCACCGATCTGCCCGCCGACCGCGCCCTGCTTGACCTCGATCTGGACGGAGCCGGTGCCCTCGCCGGTGAAGTCCGGCGGCGGACCGAAGTGGTCCTGGTAGAAGCCGTAGCCCCACCAGCCCCCGCCGCCGAGCAGGCCCAGCAGCACCACGGCGACCACCAGGCAGGCGCCGCCGTTGCGACGGCCCGCCTTCTTGCCGCTCTCCTTGCGCTTCTTCTTCGCCTCGCGGGAGTCGTCCTGCTCACCGAGGAAACCGCTCTGCTCGGCCTCGGCGTGCTCGTCGAGGTAGAGGTCGCCCTCGTGGTGCTCCTCCGCGGCGCGGCCGTCCCACTCCCCCTCCGCGGGTTCGTGCGCGCCGCCGACCGGATCGGCGCCGGACTCCAGCGCGGCGGCCTCGGCCTCCCAGTCGATGCCGTCCGGGCCGGGACCGGAGGCGGCCTCGGGCTCCACGGCCGGGCGGGCGCGCCGCGGCCGGGCTTGCTGCGGAGCGGGCTCCTGCATGCCGGCCTGCTGCTGGGGCATCCCCGGCTGCATCCCCTGCTGCACCTGCTGCGGCATGCCCTGCTGCTGCACCGGCATCTGCTGCTGCCCGTAGCCCTGCTGGGGCATCCCCTGCTGCATCTGCTGCTGGGGCATGCCCTGCTGCATCTGCTGCGGGTAGGCCTGCCCCTGCTGACCCATGCCGGGCTGGCCCATGCCCGGATGACCCATGTCCTGCTGGCCCATGCCCTGCTGCGGGTACCCCTGGTCGAAGCCCTGCTGCGGCATCTGCTGCTGCGGGTACCCCTGCTGCGGCATGCCGTGCTGCTGGTACCCCTGGGGCGGCATCATCTGCTGGGGGTGGCCGTTGTGGATCTGCTGCTGCGGGTACCCCTGCTGCGCGTCCCCGTACGGCTGCTGGCCGTGCTGGTCCTGCTGCGGGTACTGCTGCCACTGGCCGTCCTGCTGGCCGGGGACCGGCTGCTGACCGCCGTACCCGGGATCACCGGGGTGCCACGGCTCGCCCTGGGGGCCGTAGCCCCCACCCAGATCGGTCATTGATCCCCTTAACCGACGGTGACGACCGGAGGATCGGACCGGCCGTCCGGGACGACGCGGTCCCGGCTGATTCTCGAACCGGCGTGCTAGCGCAGCGCCTGGGAGGAGACGTTACCGTACCGCAGCCGTACCCCCGCCCGGGCGGACGCACTGTCAGTGAGCGACCTCACGCTCGGCGTACGGGGCCGTCACGGGGTGGCGGCGCCCGGTGTCGAGGGGGTGGCGGCGGCGTTCGGAGCGGGCGAGTCCGGGGCGCTCGGCTTGGCCGCCCGGGCGGCGTTGAACTCGGCGACGTTCTTCTGCTGCACCTCGAAGCTGTCGGTGAAGCGGGTGTCCCCGGGCTTCACGGTCACGAAGTAGACCCAGTCCCCCGGCGTCGGGTCCAGCGCCGCCATGATCGCCTGCCGGCCCGGGTTGGAGATCGGCGACGGCGGCAGGCCCGGGTGCAGGTAGGTGTTGTACGGGGAGTCCAGCCTGGTGTCGGTGACCGTGGTGTTCAGGGTCGAGCGGCCGAGGGCGTAGTTGATGGTGGAGTCCAGCTGGAGCGGCATCCCCTTGGCCAGCCGGTTGTAGATGACCCGGGCCACCTTGCCCATGTCCTCGGTGTTGTCGGCCTCGCCCTGGACCATGCTGGCGACGGTGACCAGCCCGTACAGGCTCTGCCCGAGGTTCTGCGCGACGACGTTGGCGTCGTCCCGGCTGAACTCCTTGCCCGCCCGCTCGACCATCTGCTTCAACAGGTCCAGCGCGGTGGTCCCGTCGGTGACGGCGTAGGTGGCCGGGAACAGGTAGCCCTCGGGGCTGCCCTTGGCGAAGTCCGGGAGGCCGAGTTCGGCGCCCTGGTCCTGGGCGGCCTTCTGGGTGGTGCCCGCGGGGAGGTTGAGCTTCTTGTCGATCGCCGCGAAGATCTGGTAGCCGCGCCACCCCTCGGGAATGGTGAGGCCGTTGGCGTTGGCCGGGTCGATCAGGACGGACAGCGCGGCGGCGGCCGACATCTTCTGCTTCAAGGTGTACGTGCCGGGCTGGATCCGCCCGGCGGCGGCCGCGCTGCCCTTCGCCGCCCGGGTGAAGGCGAGCGAGCTGGCCACCACCCCGTTGCGGACCAGCGCGGAGGCGATCTGGGACAGGCCCGCGCCCTCCGGCACCGAGACCTGGACGCTGCCGCTGCCCTGCCCCGCGTAGTCGGCGGCCGCCGCGGGTTTGCGCTGGTGCTGGAACCAGGTGTAGCCGGTGAGCCCGATCCCGCCGAAGACGGCGACCAGGGCGAAGGCGGTGAGTCCGCAGGCCAGTCCGTTACGCCGTCGGTGCGGATCCGGCGCATCGGAGCGCGGCCGGGGCGCACCCGGAGGACGGCCCTCCGGCTCCAGCACCGGCGCACCCAGGTGTCCCGGGGTGAGCCCCGGGTGGAAGTCCTGGTCGGTCATGGCTCGCGGTCCCCTCGGCGGTCCCGAATCGCTGAGAATCGCTCCGAGCCGACGCGAATCGATGCAGATCGATCCGAAACGGACACGGAAACGAACGAAAGAGGGGTCCCTGCCGACCTGTCCGCCACGAACCTACCTACCCCCCCCCCCCCCCCGCCATCCTTAGCATCCCCACCCAAACCCCACCCGCAACCCCCCCACCGGGGGGGCGGGGCGGCCGGGCCCCCCCGCACCCCTCTTCGGGACGTTAGAGCAGGCCGGTCAGCCGGTCGCCTCGACGCTCTCACCGGGCGGGCGTCCGCTCACCCGTTCGGACTCAAGGGCGGTCTGGAGGATCACCACCGCGGCGGCCTGGTCGACCACCGAGCGGCCCTTCTTCGCCTTGACCCCCGAGGCGCGCAGCCCGTGGGTCGCGGTGACGGTCGTCATCCGCTCGTCCACCAGCCGCACCGTCACCGGGTAGACCCGGTTGGCCAGCCGCGTGGCGTAGGCCCGGACCTTCTCCGCGGCCGGACCCTCCTTGCCGCTGAGCGAGCGCGGCAGCCCGACGACCACCTCGATCGCGTCGTACTCCTCGACGATCGCGGCGATCCTGGCCTGCGACTTCACCCCGGCCGGAACGGTCTCCACCGGTGTGGCGAGCACCCCGTCGGGGTCGCAGGACGCGACCCCGATCCGGGCGTCACCGACGTCGACGGCGATCCGCCGCCCACGCCGGAAGGGCCTCTCCTCCTGCTCCATCAGCTGGCGCGCTCCGCGACCAGGCCGCGCACCGCGGCGATCGCCTCGCCGACCGCGGCCGGGTTGGAGCCGCCGCCCTGGGCGACGTCGTCCTTGCCGCCACCGCCGCCGCCGAGGGTCTTGGCGGCGGTGCGGACCAGCTCGCCGGCCTTGATGCCGCGGCCGCGGGCGTCCTCGTTGGTCGCGATCACGGTCAGCGGGCGGTCGTTGGCCACCGTGAACGCGGCGACCACGGCCGGGCGGGCGCCCAGACGGCCGCGCACGTCCAGGACCAGCTTGCGCAGCTCGTCCGCGCCCACGCCGTCGGCGACCTGCGCGGCGACCACGGCGATGCCGTGCACGTCCTCGGCCGAGTCGGCCAGGCCCGCCGCGGCGGCCAGCACCTTCTCGGCGCGGAAGCGCTCGATCTCCTTCTCGGCGTCCTTGAGCTTGGCGAGCATGCCCGAGATCTTCTCCGGCAGCTCCTCCGGGCGGCCCTTGACCAGCTCGGTGAGCTGGGCCACCACGGTGTGCTCGCGGGCCAGGAACTTGTACGCGTCGACGCCGACCAGCGCCTCGACGCGGCGCACGCCGGAGCCGATCGAGGACTCGCCGAGCAGCTTCACCAGGCCCAGCTGGGCGGTGTTGCCGACGTGGGTGCCGCCGCACAGCTCCTTGGAGAAGTCGCCGATCGAGACGACCCGCACCTCGTCGCCGTACTTCTCGCCGAACATCGCGATGGCGCCGGCCTTGCGGGCCTGGTCCATCGTCATGACCTCGGCGGTGACCTCCAGCTCGCGGCCCAGCACGTCGTTGATCTTCTGCTCGACGTCCACCAGCACGCTGCCCGGAACGGCGGCGGGCGAGCCGAAGTCGAAGCGGAAGCGGCCCGGGGCGTTCTCGGAGCCGGCCTGGGCGGCCGTCGGGCCGAGCGCGTCGCGCAGCGCCTGGTGGGTCAGGTGGGTGGCCGAGTGGGCGCGGGCGATCGCCCGGCGGCGGTCGATGTCGATCGTGGCGTACGCCGAGGCGCCGAGCACGACCTCGCCGAACAGCACGCCGCCCGAGTGGACGACGACGCCCGGGACGGGCTGCTGCACGTCGCGGATCTCGACGACCGCGCCGGACTCCAGCCGGATCCGGCCGTGGTCGGCGAGCTGGCCGCCGCCCTCGGCGTAGAACGGGGTGCGGTCGAGGATCAGCTCGACCTCGTCGCCCTCGGAGGCGGCCGGCGCCGGGACGCCGTCCACCAGCAGGCCGACGACGGTGGCCTCGCCCTCGGTCAGGCTGTAGCCGGTGAAGACGCTCGCGCCGGACTTGTCGGCGACCTCGCGGTACGCGGCGACGTCGGCGTGGCCCATCTTCTTCGCCTTGGCGTCCGCCTTGGCGCGGTCCCGCTGCTCCTGCATCAGACGGCGGAAGCCGGCCTCGTCGACCTGGAGGCCCTGCTCCTCGGCCATCTCCAGGGTGAGGTCGATCGGGAAGCCGTAGGTGTCGTGCAGCTTGAAGGCCTGGTCGCCGGAGAGCACCACGCCACCGGACTGCTTGGTCTCGGTGACCGCGACGTCCAGCAGGTTGGTGCCGGCCTTGAGGGTCTGCAGGAAGGCCGCCTCCTCGCCGACGACGACCGTCTCGATGCGCTTGCGGTCGCTCTCCAGGTCGGGGTACTGCGGCGCCATCGCCTTGATCGCGACGTCGATGAGCTCCTTGGCCACCGGCTCGGTGGCGCCCAGCAGGCGCATGTTGCGGATGGCGCGGCGCAGGATGCGGCGCAGCACGTAGCCGCGGCCCTCGTTGCCGGGGGTGACGCCGTCGCCGACCAGCATCAGCGCGGTGCGGATGTGGTCGGTGACCACGCGCAGCGAGACGTCCGACTTGTGGTCGGCGCCGTAGGTGTGGCCGGTGAGCTCGGCGGCGCGGTCGAGGATCATCCGGCTGGTGTCGATCTCGAAGAGGTTGTCGACGTCCTGCAGGATGGCGGCGAGGCGCTCCAGGCCGAGACCGGTGTCGATGTTCTTGCTCGGCAGGTCGCCGAGGATCTCGAAGCCGTCCTTGCCGTCGCCGTGGCCGCGCTCGTACTGCATGAAGACCAGGTTCCAGATCTCCAGGTAGCGCTCGCCGTTGACCGCCGGGCCGCCCTCCTCGCCGTACGCGGGGCCGCGGTCGTAGTTGATCTCCGAGCACGGGCCGCACGGGCCGGGGACGCCCATCGACCAGAAGTTGTCCTTCATGCCCAGGCGCTGGATGCGCTCGGAGGGCACGCCGATGACGTCGCGCCAGATCTGCTCGGCCTCGTCGTCGTCCTTGTAGACGGTGATCCAGAGCTTCTCCTTCTCCAGGCCGTAGCCACCGTCGGCGACGGGAGTGGTGAGCAGCTCCCAGGCGAACTTGATGGCTCCTTCCTTGAAGTAGTCACCGAAGGAGAAGTTGCCGCACATCTGGAAGAAGGAGCCGTGCCGGGTGGTCTTCCCGACCTCCTCGATGTCGAGGGTGCGCACGCACTTCTGGACGCTGGTGGCGCGCGAGAACTGCGGCTTGACCTCGCCCAGGAAGTAGGGCTTGAACGGCACCATGCCGGCGTTGACCAGCAGCAGGGTGGGGTCGTCGGCGACCAGGGACGCCGACGGAACGACGGTGTGGCCGCGCTCCTCGAAGAAGCGCAGCCAGCGGCGGCGGATCTCAGCCGACTCCATTAGTGGTCCTTCCGGTTCGTTCCGCCCCGCGGCAGGGCTCGGCGGGGCGTTTCTTCAATGGTCTGTGGGACGGTGCGGCCCCCGCCGTCGGGCAGGGCGCGGGCGGGGGGCAGGGCGGCGGCCGGGCGACCGGGCACCGCCGAGATAGCTCGGTACTGCGGCTCGCCGCGCAGCACCCGGCGGGTGCTCCGGGGCTCCGCCACGGCCGTGCCGTGCAGTCCGAGGTCGTCCTTGAGCTGCTCCTCGCGCTCGGCCATGCCGGAGCGCACGTCCTGGGCGAACTGCCTGGCCCGGTCGCCCAGGTGCAGCGCACCGCGCGCGGCGGTGCCGGAGAGGCTGTCCGGGGTGAGCCGCTGCACGGCGCCGTTGGCCTTGTTCATGGCCCACACCGCGGCGCCGGCGCCGACCGCCATCCAGAAGATCCGTGCCATCCGGTCAGCCCCTCACCGCTCGCCGGACCCGGGAGAACAGGCCGCTCCTGGGCGCGGTCGCGGCGCGCACCTCGGCCCGGATCAGCCGGGCCAGCTCGTCGCGCTCGGCGGGCTGCACCGGCACGCTCGGCAGGGTGCCCTGCTGCTTGGCGACGGCCTTGCGGACGCCGTAGCTGAACGCGGCGACCTTCATGAGCGGTCCGCCCAGGGTGGCGGCCGCGGTGGAGGAGAGCGCCTTGGCGTTGGCGGCGGCGTCCTGGACGTTGGCGGTGATCTCGTCCACCCGGTCCAGCTGCTCGTTGGCGCTGCGCACCGCGGCACCGGCGTCGGCCAGCAGCGGGACGGCTTGTTCGGTGACCGCGGAGACCAGGACGGTGGCTTCCTTCAACACCCGGGAGAGTCGCACCAGCACCACCGCGAGCAGGGTGACCAGGACCGCCCAGAACACGGCGACGAGCAAGCCGGCCAGCTCTCCCACGGACACTTCTGCGCGCTCCCTCGCCTTGCGGTTCCCAACCGAACCCTATCGCGCCCGGGTCCGCTTTCCGGACCGGGTCACGGCCGTGGCCTCGCCCGGATGTGCGAACCGCGCGCGTAACCTACCGTCCGGTCACCTCGTTCAGCCAGGCGGGCCGTCGCCCGTACGGCCCGACGCACGTCCGGACCGCCGCGGTCCGGGCCGGGAACAACGGGGAGCAGCGCTTGGCCGGCGACTGGACAGCACAGCCCGCGGCGTGGCCGCGCGAGTCGGAGCCGGGCCGGCTGCCCGCCGAGGTGACGGGCTTCGTCGGGCGCGGGCGGGAACTGGCCGAGCTGGCGGGTCTGCTCGCCGGGGCGCGGCTGGTGACGGTGACCGGGCCCGGCGGGGTCGGCAAGAGCCGGCTCGCGCTGCGGGCGGCGGACCGGGCGGCCGAGGCCTTCCCGGACGGCACCTGGCTGGTGGACGTGGCCCCGGTGCAGGACCCGCTGCTGCTCGGCCACGCCGTGCTGGAGGCGCTGCGGCTGACCGACGGCACCGCCCGGCCACCGTTGGACGTGCTGGGCGAGCACCTGGCGGGGCGCCGCCTGCTGCTGGTGCTGGACGGCTGCGAGCACCTGGTGGAGGCGTGCGCCGAGCTGACCGACGCGCTGCTGCGCGCGCTGCCCGGGCTGCGGGTGCTGGCCACCAGCCGCACCGCGCTGCGGGCCTCGGGCGAGCACCTGCTGACGCTGACCCCGCTGCCGGTCGACCCGCCGCAGGAGCGGCCGGACGCCCCGGCCCCGCTGCCGGACGCGGTGCGGCTGTTCGCCGACCGGGCGCGGGCCGTCCTGCCGTCCTTCGCGGTGACCGAGGCGAACGCGGAGGCGGTCGGCCTGCTCTGCCGTCGGCTCGACGGCATCCCGCTGGCCGTGGAGCTGGCCGCCGGGCGGCTGCGCGCGCTGTCGGTGGAACAGATCACGGCCCGGCTGGACGACCGCTTCCGGCTGCTCACCGGCGGCTCCCGGACGGCCCTGCCCAGACACCAGACGCTGCGCACCACGATCGGCTGGAGTCACGAGCTCTGCACAGTGCAGGAACGTTTACTCTGGGCCCGCCTGTCGGTCTTCGCCGGCAGTTTCGACCTGGAGGCCACCGAGTACGTCTGCGCCGGCGAGGGCATCGAGCCCGAGGACGTGCTCGACCTGCTCGACGAACTCGTCGCCAAGTCGGTGGTACTGCGCGAGGACAGCGCCTTCGGCGTCCGCTTCCGCCTGCTGGACACCCTGCGCGAGTACGGCGGCCACTGGCTGCGCGCCGCCGGCGAGGAGCACCGGCTGCTGCGCCGCCACCGGGACTGGTACCTGGGCGTGGCCACCTGGGGCGAGGTCGAGTGGTTCGGCCCCCGGCAGGCCGAGACCGCCGAGCGCACCCTGCTCGCCCACGCCAACCTGCGCGCCGCGCTGGAGTTCTGCCTCGCCGAGCCCGGCGAGGAGCAGATCGCCCTGCTGCTGGCCGGCACCCTGTGGTTCTACTGGGTCGGCTGCGGCCACCTCGGCGAGGGCCGGCACTGGCTGGACCGCGCGCTCGCCCTGGACCGCGAGCCCACCGAGGTCCGGGCCAAGGCCCTCTGGGTGACCGGCTACATGGCCACCCTCCAGGGCGACCTCGGCGTCGCCCGCCCCGCCCTGGAGGAGTGCCGCCGCCAGGCCCTGGACACCGGCGACGACCGGGCCCTCGCCTACGCCGTCCACCGCCAGGGCTGCGCCGCCCTGATCGGTGACGACCCGGAGCGCGCCGCCGAGCTGTTCGAGGAGGCGCTCTGGCACTACCGGACCATCGGCGAGCTCAACAGCAACGTGGTGATGGCGATGGTCGAGCTGGGCCTCGCCTACCTGTTCCAGGGCGATCCGGACAGCGCCGAGCTCTGGTTCGGCCAGGCCCGCGAGGTGTGCGAGGAGCACGGCGAGCAGTGGGCGTACGGCTACGTGCTGTACGCGATGGCGTACTCGCACTACCTGGACGGCGCCGTCCAGCCGGCCCGCGTGCTGGCCCGCGAGTGCGTCCGGCTGAACCACCGCTTCCACGACCTGCTCGGCATCGTGCTGGGGATCGACCTGCTGGCACTGCTGGAGACCGAGCCGCCCTCGCCGGGCGAGCCGGCCGCCCTGTGCGAGGCCCGGGTGCTGCAGGGCGCGGCGCACCGGATCTGGCGCGCGGTCGGCAACCCCTTCCTGGGGTCCCGCTCCTTCTTCGGCACCCACCAGGAGTGCGCCGAGCGCGCCCGGGCCGGGCTCACCGAGCAGGAGTACGAGGACTGCTACCTGGTGGGCGGGCGGCTGGACCTGGACGCCGCGGTCGGCCGGGCGCTCGGCGACGGGGGCGCGCCGGGCGGCCCGGAACCCGGCCCCGGACCCTGTTCGGTGCCGCCCGCACCGGCCCCGGCGCCGGTGCGGAATAGCTGAAGCTTGCGGATTGCTTGAGGAGGCAAGGATCCACCCGGAAGGAGCACCATGGCCGTCCACGACGAGTACCGCCTCGCGAACTTCTACTTCGAGTCCAAGGCGTACAGCGACGCCGCCCGCATGCTGGAAGGCGTGCTGGCCGAGGAGCCGGCCAACCTCTCGGTCCGGCTGCTGCTGGCCCGCAGCTACTTCCACTCCGCCCAGCTCGGCCGCGCCGAGGCCGAACTGCGCCGGATCCTCGACCTCGACCCGGCCGAGGACTACGCCCGGCTGATGCTCGGCCGCACCCTGGAGCGCCAGGGCCGCGGCGAGGAGGCCCGCCCGCACCTGCGGCTGGCCGCCGCGATGACCGGCGCGGAGCTGTAGCCGGAGGGCCGACCGGCACCGGAAAAGGGACGAGCCCCCGCCGCCTCGAAAGGCGACGGGGGCTCGCTGCCGGTTCGGCGAACTGCGAACCGAGCGCGGGTCAGCGCGAGTAGTACTCGACGACCAGCTGCTCGTCACAGATCACCGGGACCTCCTTGCGCTGCGGCGCACGGTCCAGGCGGAAGGCCAGGGCCTTCAGGTTGACCTCGAGGTACTTCGGGGTCTGGCCCTCACCCGCGTAGCCACCCTCACGGGCGACCTGGAAGGGGACCTTCTCCTTGGAGCGCTCGCGGACGGTGACCACGAAGCCCGGCTTCATCTGGAACGACGGCTTGTTGACCTTGCCGCCGTTGACCTCGATGTGGCCGTGGACGACCATCTGGCGGGCCTGGTAGATGGTGCGGGCGATGCCCGAACGCAGGACCAGGGAGTCCAGACGGGTCTCCAGGTCGGCGACGAGCGCCTCACCGGTCTTGCCCTCGGCCTTCTTCGCGCGGTCGAACGCGCGGGCCATCTGCTTCTCGCTCAGGTCGTACTGGGCGCGCAGACGCTGCTTCTCGAGCAGACGGACCTTGTAGTCCGAGTTCTGCTTGCGACCACGGCCGTGCTGGCCGGGCGGGTACGGGCGGGCCTCGAAGTACTTGACGGACTTCGGGGTCAGCGGCACGCCGAGCGCACGCGCGATCTTGACCTTGGGACGCTTCTGGTTCGCCATGAACCAAACCTTCCTTGCTTACGAATACGGCTTTCACCAGGTGTTGACGGAGGTCGCATGTCGCGACCCGGAGATAACCCCGACGCCTGCGCGAAGGGATCAGCCGCTCTCCGGAGCCGGGCACATGAAGTGCTGGTCACACGGAGGGCCCGGAAAACCGGGCCGTCCGCGACACCGAAACGGTGCGCGACGCTCCTGGTGCGGGCCTCCCGGAGGAGGCCTACGGCCGATGTCCCGCTGGTGCGGCCGGTCGGTGGGGTCTCCCCCGCCGCCGTCCCGGGACTTGGCACTCCGACCGAGTATACCGGTGGATCACGCGCCCTTTTCCCCGGGCGCCTCCCCGGCCTCCCCAGCCTTCCTCTCAGCCCTGTCCGCCTGCTTCTCGGCGCTCCGGCGCTCCCCCCGCAGCCGCCCGCGCGTCCAGTCCACGGTGTCCGCGTACCGCACCTCGCCGCCGCGCCGGTTCGGCCGGTAGTACTCCCGGCCGTGCACCGAGTCCGGCGCGTACTGCTGGGTGGCGATGCCCTCCGGCAGGTCGTGCGGGTACTGGTAGCCCTGGCCGTGCCCGAGCTTGCCCGCGCCGCCGTAGTGGGCGTCCCGCAGGTGCGGCGGGACGGCCCCGGCCAGCCCCTGCCGCACGTCCGCCAGCGCCGCGTCGATCGCCAGGTAGGCCGAGTTGGACTTGGGTGCCAGCGCCAGCGCGATCGCCGCCTGGGACAGGATGATCCGGGCCTCCGGGAAGCCGATCAGCGCCACCGCCTGGGCCGCCGCCACCGCCGTCTGCAGCGCCGTCGGGTCGGCCAGGCCGACGTCCTCGCTGGCCGAGATCATCAGCCGCCGGGCGATGAACCGCGGGTCTTCCCCCGCCTCGATCATCCGGGCCAGGTAGTGCAGCGTGGCGTCCACGTCGCTGCCGCGGATCGACTTGATCAGCGCACTGGCCACGTCGTAGTGCTGGTCGCCGTCCTTGTCGTAGCGCACCGCCGCCTGGTTCACGGCGGTCTCGGTGGTGGCCAGCGAGATGCTCGCCTCGCCCTTCTCCAGCGCCGCCCCGGCCGCCGCCTCCAGCGTGGTCAGCGCCCGCCGGGCGTCCCCGCCGGCGAGCCGCACCAGGTGGTCCTCGGCCTCCGGGGTCAGCTCCAGCGCGCCCTCCAGGCCGCGCTCGTCCTCCACCGCCCGGCGCAGCAGCGCCCGGACGTCCTCGTCGGTGAGCGACTCCAGGGTGAGCAGCAGCGAACGGGACAGCAGCGGGGAGATCACCGAGAAGTACGGGTTCTCGGTGGTCGCCGCGATCAGGGTGACCCAGCGGTTCTCCACGGCGGGCAGCAGCGAGTCCTGCTGGGCCTTGGAGAAGCGGTGGATCTCGTCCAGGAACAGCACCGTCTCCCGGCCGGACATGCCGACCGCCCGCCGGGCGCCGTCGATCACCGCCCGGACCTCCTTGACCCCGGCGGTGATCGCGGAGAGCTCGACGAAGCGGCCCTCCACGGCCTGGCTGATCACGTGGGCCAGGGTGGTCTTGCCGGTGCCGGGCGGCCCCCAGAGGATCACCGAGCTGGTGGCGGCCGGCCCGCGGGAGCCCGCCACCAGCCGGCGCAGCGGCGAGCCCGGCTTCAGCAGCTGCCGCTGCCCGGCCACCTCGTCCAGGGTGCGCGGGCGCATCCGTACGGCCAGCGGGGCCCGGCCGGGCTCCCTGGCCTGGAGTTCCTCGGCGGCGGCGGTGAAGAGGTCCGGTTCGTCCACACCGGAAGCCTAGTTGAGCCCGCCGACAGGCCCGCCCCCGCGCGGTGCCCGCCCCCGCGCGATGCCGGCTACCGCAGCCCGGCGGCGTGGTCCGGGACGTACTTCTGCAGGTCGCGCGGGGGCCGCTGGTAGCCGTGCGGGGCCGGGCGGGGCGGCAGCTCGATCCGCGGCGGGGCGACCTCGTGGTACGGGACGGTGGAGAGCAGGTGGGCGATCATGTTGATCCGGGCCCGCCGCTTGTCGTCGCTCTCCACCACGTGCCAGGGCGACTGCGGGATGTCGGTGTAGACGAACATCTCGTCCTTGGCCCGCGAGTAGTCCTCCCAGTGGGTGATCGACTCCACGTCCATCGGGGAGAGCTTCCAGCGCTTCATCGGGTCCTCCAGCCGGTCCCGGAACCGCTGCTCCTGCTCGGTGTCACTGACCGAGAACCAGTACTTGCGCAGCAGGATGCCCGCCTCGATCAGCATCTGCTCGAAGGTCGGGCACTGGTGCAGGAACTGCCAGTACTCCTCGTCGCTGCAGAAGCCCATCACCCGCTCGACCCCGGCCCGGTTGTACCAGCTGCGGTCGAACAGCACGATCTCCCCGGCCGCCGGGAGCTGTTCGACGTACCGCTGGAAGTACCACTGGGTCTTCTGCCGCTCGGTCGGGGTGGGCAGCGCCGCGACCCGGGCGATGCGCGGGTTCAGGTACTCCGTCACCCGCTTGATCGCCCCGCCCTTGCCGGCCGCGTCCCGCCCCTCGAAGACCACCACCAGGCGGGCGCCCTCGACCCGCACCCACTCCTGGAGCTTCACCAGCTCCTGCTGCAGCCGCAGCAGTTCCCGCTCGTACGGCTTCTTCGCCAGTCGTTCCGGCTTCGCGGTCCGCTGCTGCCCCTTGGCCACTCTCGGGTCCTCCGTCCGACTACTGCCGATGACCCTTCACCGTAGGCGCAGAACGGTGACCCCGCAGGTCGGACCGGAGGAAGGGGCGAACCGGATCGCGGGACGCCCCCGAGACGTCCGCTAGACCGCGACGAAGGGCTCCGGGTAGCGGCACAGCCCGCGCGGGTCGCCGTCGTACGCCGCCAGCGGCAGCACCTGGAAGTACGCCTCCGGCACCTCGAACGGGCCGGAGACCTCGTGCCGCCCGGCCGGGATGAAGCCGAACCGTCCGTAGTACCCGGGATCGCCGAGCACCACCACCAGCTTCTCCCCCGCCTCCTCGGCGGCCGCCAGCGCCGCCCGGACGACGAGTTCGCCGACGCCCCGGCGCTGCCACTCGGGCGCCACCGCCACCGGCGCGAGCGCCAGCGCGTCACCGGCCCCGCCGCCGTCACCGACCCGCAGCCGGGTCAGCAGGGCGTGGCCGATCACCAGCCCGCCGTCGTCGACCGCGACCAGCGACAGCCCGGGCAGCCAGGCCGGGTCGCGGCGCAGCGCATCCACCAGGTCCGCCTCGTCCGGCCCGGGGAACGCGGCCATGAGCACGCGCCTGGTCGCCGGGGCGTCCTGCGGACATTCGACTCTCGTGGTGACCTGCATCGAGTCAACCCTCCCTGTGTCACACCACGTTGTGGACCGGCCCCGGACGGTGGGTGGACCGTCCGGGGCCGTTGCAGGTTAGCGCGTATGACGAGGCGTCAGCTCTTGGGCTGCGCCTCGGGCTTGGCGTCCTCGCGGACCTTGGGCTGGGCGTCCACGCCGGCCTCGCGGCGCTGGGCCGGGGTGATCGGGGTCGGCGCGCCGGTCAGCGGGTCACCACCGGTGGACGTCTTCGGGAAGGCGATGACGTCGCGGATGGTGTCGTAGCCGCCGAGCAGCGTGACGATCCGGTCGAGGCCGAAGGCGACCCCGCCGTGCGGCGGCGGGCCGTAGTTGAAGGCGTCCAGCAGGAAGCCGAACTGCGAGGCCGCCTCCTCCTCGGACAGGCCGATCGCGTCGAACGCCCGCTTCTGGACGTCCCGCTGGTGGATACGGATCGAACCGCCGCCCAGCTCCGAGCCGTTGAGGACCAGGTCGTAGGCGTTGGACAGGGCCGCGCCCGGGTCGGTGTCGAAGGTGTCCAGCGACTCCGCGGTCGGGGCGGTGAACGGGTGGTGCACCGCGTGCCAGCCCTGGAACTGGCCCTTGTCGTCCTCGATCGGCTCGAACATCGGGAAGTCGACGACCCAGAGGAAGGCCCACTGGGACTCGTCGATCAGCTCGCAGCGGCGGCCGATCTCCAGGCGGGCAGCGCCGAGCAGCTCCTGCGAGGGGCGCTCCTTGCCGGCCGCGAAGAAGACCGCGTCGCCGTTCTTGGCACCGGCCGCGGCGGCGAGGCCGGCCAGGTGCTCCGCGGAGAGGTTCTTGGCGACCGGGCCGCGCAGCTCGCCGGTCTCGCCGTCGATCAGCACGTAGGCGAGGCCCTTGGCGCCGCGCGCCTTGGCCCAGTCCTGCCAGGCGTCCAGCTGCTTGCGCGGCTGCGAGGCGCCGCCCGGCATGACCACGGCACCGACGTACGGGGCCTGGAAGACGCGGAACTCGGTGCCCTTGAAGTACTCGGTGAGGTCGGTGAGTTCCTGGCCGAAGCGGACGTCCGGCTTGTCGGAGCCGTAGCGGCCCATGGCGTCCGCGTAGGTCATCCGCGGCAGCGGGTTCGGGATCTCGTAGCCGTGGACCTCGCGCCAGATCGAGCCGACGATCTTCTCGCCGAGGGCCAGGATGTCCTCCTGGTCGACGAAGGAGGCCTCGATGTCCAGCTGGGTGAACTCCGGCTGGCGGTCGGCGCGGAAGTCCTCGTCGCGGAAGCAGCGGGCGATCTGGTAGTACCGCTCCATGCCGGCCACCATCAGCAGCTGCTTGAACAGCTGGGGCGACTGCGGCAGGGCGTACCAGTGGCCGGGCTGCAGGCGGACCGGGACGAGGAAGTCGCGGGCGCCCTCGGGGGTGGAGCGGGTGAGGTACGGCGTCTCGATGTCGAGGAAGTCGTTCTCCTCCATCACCCGGCGGATGATGTTGTTGACCTTCGAGCGCAGCCGCAGGCCCTTGGCCGGGCCCTCGCGGCGCAGGTCCAGGTAGCGGTAGCGCAGCCGGACCTCCTCGTTGACCGTGCCCGGCTCGTACTCGGCGACCGGGAACGGCAGCGGGGCGGCCTCGGAGAGCACCTCGATGTCGCTGACGACGACCTCGACCGCGCCGGTCGGGATGTCCGGGTTCTCGTTGCCCTCGGGGCGGACCCGGACGTCGCCGACGACCTTGACGCAGTACTCGGCGCGCAGGCCGTGCACCGAGTCGAGGTCGCGGACCACGATCTGCACGGTGCCGGAGGCGTCGCGCAGGTCGATGAAGGCGACGCCGCCGTGGTCGCGGCGGCGGGCGACCCAGCCGGCCAGGGTGACGGTGGTGCCTGCGTGCTCCGGGCGGAGCGTGCCCGCGTCGTGCGTGCGGATCACAGCTGCTTCTCCTTCAAGGTGGTGACGAGTGCGTCGAGGGCGACGGGGGACTGCTCGCCGGTGCTCATGTCCTTGAGCTGGACGACGCCCTCGGCGAGGTCCCGGTCACCGGCGATCAGGGCGAAGCGGGCGCCGGACCGGTCGGCGGACTTCATGGCGTTCTTGATGCTCTTGACGCCGAAGGCGAGGTCGGTGGCGACGCCGGCCCGGCGCAGCTCGACCACCTTGGCGAACAGCAGGTTCTTGGCCTCCTCGCCGAGCGCGACGGCGTAGACGGAGGTGGCGGGCGGCAGGTCGAGGGCGACGCCCTCGGCCTCCAGGGCCAGGTAGGTGCGGTCCACGCCGAGCGCCCAGCCGACGGACGGCAGCGCCGGGCCGCCGATCATCTCGGACAGGCCGTCGTAGCGGCCGCCGCCGCCGATCGCGGACTGGGCGCCGAGGCCGTTGTGCACGAACTCGAAGGTGGTGCGGGTGTAGTAGTCCAGGCCGCGGACCAGCTTCGGGTCGTCGACGAAGGCGACGCCGGCGGCGGTGAGCAGCTCGCGCACCTTCTCGTCGTACGCCTTGCACTCCTCGCACAGGAAGTCGCGCAGCATCGGCGCGCCGACCAGCTGCTCCTGCACCGACTCGCGCTTGTCGTCCAGCACGCGCAGCGGGTTGATCTCCGCACGGCGGCGGGTCTCCTCGTCCAGGTCCAGGCCGGAGAGGAACTCGATCAGGGCGGCGCGGTAGACCGGGCGGCACTGCTTGTCGCCGAGGCTGTTGAGCAGCAGCGAGTAGTCGCTCAGGCCCAGCGCGCGGAAGGCGTCGTCGGCCAGGATGATCAGCTCGGCGTCCAGCGCCGGGTCCTCGGCGCCGATCGCCTCCGCGCCGACCTGGGAGAACTGGCGGTAGCGGCCCTTCTGGGCGCGCTCGTAGCGGTAGTACGAGCCGGAGTACCAGAGCTTGACCGGCAGGTTGCCCTGCTTGTGCAGGTTGGCCTGGAGCGCGGCGCGCAGCACCGAGGCGGTGCCCTCGGGGCGCAGCGCGAGCTCGTCGCCGCCCTTGGTGGTGAGGGTGTACATCTCCTTGGAGACGATGTCGGTGGACTCGCCGACACCGCGGGAGAACAGCTTCACGTCCTCGAAGACCGGGGTCTCGACGTAGCCGTAACCGGCCCGGCGGGCGGGCGCGGCGATGCGCTCGCGGATCGCCAGGAAGGTCCCGGAGCTGGGGGGCAGCAGGTCGTAGGTGCCCTTGGGGGCGGTGAAGGTGCTCAACTTCTCTTCCGTCACATTCCTCGTCGCGGGAAAGCCGGGGCGCCGGCCGCCCCCGCTGCCTGTCGGAGGTAGGGGTTGGTGGCGCGCTCGCGGCCGATGGTGGTCTGACCACCGTGGCCGGAGAGGACCACGGTGGAGTCGTCGAGGGGCAGGCACACCCGGGCCAGCGAGCGCATGATCGCTTCGCCGTCCCCGCCCGGGAGGTCGGTACGCCCGATGGAGCCGGCGAACAGCAGGTCGCCCGAGAACAGCACCGGGGGGAGGTCCTCGGCACCGGGCGTCCGGAAGGTCACCGACCCCCCGGTATGGCCCGGGGCGTGGTCCACGGTGAGCCGCAGGCCGGCCAGCTCCAGCACGCTGCCGTCGGTGAGCTCGCGCACGTCGTCGGGCTCCCCGACGGTGAGCTCGCCCATCAACTGGGTGCCCAGGGAACGGCCGAGCGCCTTCTCCGGGTCGGACATCATGTACCGGTCCTCGGGGTGGATCCAGGCCGGGACGCCGCGGGCGCCGCAGACCGGGACCACCGAGGCGACGTGGTCGATGTGGCCGTGGGTGAGCAGGACGGCGACGGGCTTGAGCCGGTGCTCACGGATGAGCTCCTCGACGCCCTGCGCGGCCTGGTGCCCGGGGTCGACGATGACGCACTCCTCGCCCGCCGCCGGCGCGACCAGGTAGCAGTTGGTGCCCCAGGCTCCAGCGGGGAATCCGGCGATGAACACGCGCGTCCTTCGGGTGGGTGCGGCGGTGGGCTGCGGTGGCTACCAGTAGTGATGACGTAAGGGAAGCCTACCGGCGGTCCGGGTCCGGTTGCGAACCAGATAGGCGGTGGCGGGCCGGGGCCATGACAGGTTCACCGCGTCCTTACGGGCCCGGTCCCTACACTTGGCCGCCGATGGGTGCGATGATCCGCTCCGGAACCCATCCACTTTTCCCGCACATGCTCAGGAGACACGGCCGGTGGTCAGCAGCGAACAGCGGCGGCGGCAGCTCGCCCGCGAGAAGTACGAGCGCCAGACGCAGCGCCGGGCCGAGGCGGCCTCCGCCCGGCGGCGCCGCAACACGATCCTGGGCGCCTCGCTCGCGGTGGTGGTGCTGGCCGGCGGCGGGCTCTTCGCCGGCGGCGCGTTCAGCTCCGACAAGGACAAGGGCACCTCGGCCGCCGCCACCCCGCAGGCCGCGCCGAGCCAGAGCGACCCGGCCCAGGCCGACCCGGCCGCCACCCCGACCCGCAAGCCGGTCGAGGGCTGCGCCGCCCCGGCGGCGGGCTCGCCCAACGGCAAGCAGTTCAAGGCCGAGCCGGCCATGTCGATCGACAAGGGTGCCTCGTACACCATGTCGCTGGACAGCAACTGCGGCAAGGTCACCGTCACGCTGGACGCGGCCAAGGCCCCGCACACCGTGAACTCGTTCAACTTCCTGGCGGGCGAGCAGTACTTCGACCACACCAAGTGCCACCGGCTCACCACCGACGGCATCTTCGTGCTCCAGTGCGGCGACCCGACCGCCAAGGGTTCGGGCGGCCCCGGCTACCAGTTCGCGGACGAGAACCTGACCGGCGCGACCTACCCGGCGGGCACCGTGGCGATGGCCAACGCGGGCCCGGGCACCAACGGCAGCCAGTTCTTCCTGGTCTACAAGGACACCCAGCTGCCGCCGAACTACACCCCGTTCGGCAAGATCACCGGCGGCCTGGACGTGGTCCAGAAGATCGCCGCCGCGGGCACCCTGGAGGGCGCCGGCGACGGCCACCCGATGGCCGACGTCACCCTCAACTCGGTTACGGTGTCCAAGGGTTGACCGAACCCGGGACCACCGGCGGCGGGCGCGCGCAGCGCCCCCCGCCCGGTCCCGGACCGAAATCGCCCGGCCCGGATGCGGACAGCACCGGTCCTGGTCGCCTATGTTGGCGTTGTATAGGGTGCCCGGACCCGCCTAGCCGTCACCCTCGGCAGCAAGGCACGGCGGACGGGGACGGCGGACTCATCGGTCCGCCGCACATCAACTGTGGACGACGGTCGTGCGCCGCCCCGGAGCGGGCGCGACGTCATGTGGAGGACGCGCTATGAGCAGCGACCCGTGGGGCCGTGTGGACGAGCAGGGCACGGTGTACGTCAGGACGGCGGACGGCGAACGCGTCGTGGGTTCCTGGCAGGCCGGCTCGCCCGAGGAGGCCCTCGCCTACTTCGAGCGCAAGTACCAGGGCATCGAGGTGGAGATCGGCCTGCTGGAGAAGCGGGTGCGCACCACCGACCTGGCCGCCAAGGACGCCCAGACCGCGCTGGAGCACCTCCGCGCCCAGGTCACCGAGGGACACGCGGTCGGCGACCTGGACGCGCTGGCCAAGCGCCTGGACACGCTCACCGGTGAGATCGAGAGCCGGCGGGAGGAGCGCAAGGCCGCCCGCGCCAAGGCCCAGGACGAGACCCGCACCGCCAAGGAGGCGCTGGTCTCCGAGGCCGAGCAGCTCGCCGAGTCCACCCAGTGGCGGGAGGCCGGGGACCGGCTGCGCGCCCTGGTGGACACCTGGAAGGGCCTGCCGCGGCTGGACCGCAAGAGCGACGACGAGCTGTGGCACCGCTTCTCGCACGCCCGCTCGGTCTTCTCCAAGCACCGCAAGGCGCACTTCGCCACCCTGGACGCCGAGCGCGAGCACGCCCGGCAGACCAAGGAGGCGCTGGTCTCCGAGGCCGAGGCGCTCTCCTCGTCCAGCGACTGGGGCAGCACCGCGGCCGCCTACCGCGACCTGATGGCGCGCTGGAAGTCCGCCGGCCGGGCGCAGCGGGACGTCGAGGACGAGCTGTGGGCGCGGTTCCGCGGCGCCCAGGACGTGTTCTTCCAGGCCCGTTCCGCGGTGTTCAGCGAGCGCGACGCCGAACAGGTGGAGAACCAGAAGCTCAAGGAGGCGCTGGCCACCGAGGCCGAGGCGATCCTGCCGATCACCGACCTCAAGGCCGCCAAGGCCGCGCTGCGCGAGGTCAACGAGCGCTGGGAGGCCATCGGCCACGTCCCGCGCGACATCCGTCCGAAGCTGGACGGCCGGCTGAACGCGGTCGAGCGGGCCATCCGCGAGGCCGAGGACAGCGAGTGGAAGCGCTCCAACCCGGAGGCCAAGGCCCGCGCGGCCGGCATGGTGGGCCTGTTCGAGGCGAAGGCCGACAAGCTCCGGGCCGACCTGGACAAGGCCCGCTCGGCGGGCAACGCCGGCAAGGTCGCCAAGCTGGAGGCCGAGCTCTCCGGTGTGGAGACCCTGCTGGAGCAGGCCCACCGGAGCCAGGAGGAGTTCAGCGGCTGATTCCGGCCCGCTGAGCCCGCTCAGCGCACTTGAGTGCACTGCACGAGGAAGGCCCCCGGGGAGCTCCCCGGGGGCCTTCCTCGTGCGCTGCGGCTACTTGCGGGCCGAGGTGACCCGGTAGACGTCGTACACGCCCTCGACGCCGCGGACCGCCTTGAGCACGTGGCCCAGGTGCTTCGGGTCGCCCATCTCGAAGGTGAAGCGGCTCATCGCCACCCGGTCCCGGGAGGTCTGGACCGCCGCCGACAGGATGTTGACGTGCTGGTCGGAGAGCACCCGGGTGACGTCCGAGAGCAGCCGGGAGCGGTCCAGCGCCTCGACCTGGATGGCCACCAGGAAGACCGAGGACTGGGTCGCCGCCCACTCGACGTCGATCATCCGCTCGGGCTGCTGGCTCAGCGACTCCACGTTGACGCAGTCGGCGCGGTGCACCGAGACGCCGTTGCCGCGGGTGACGAAGCCGACGATCGGGTCGCCCGGCACCGGAGTGCAGCAGCGGGACAGCTTGACCCAGACGTCCTCGACGCCCTTGACGATCACGCCGGGGTCGCCCTTGGCCCGGCGGCGCACGGCCCGCCGGTTGTCGTGGGTCGGCGTGGCCGTCTCGGCGAGGTCCTCGGTGGCCCCCTCCTCGCCGCCGAGCGCCTGGACCAGCTTCTGGACGATGTTCTGCGCGGCGACGTGCCCCTCGCCGATGGCGGCGTAGAGCGAGGAGATGTCGGGGTAGCGCATCTCGTGGGCCAGGGTGACCAGCGAGTCGCCGGTCAGGATCCGCTGGATCGGCAGGCCCTGCTTGCGCATCGCCCGGACGATCGCCTCCTTGCCGTGCTCGATCGCCTCCTCGCGGCGCTCCTTGGAGAACCAGGCGCGGATCTTGTTGCGGGCGCGCGGGGACTTGACGAAGCCCAGCCAGTCCCGGGAGGGTCCGGCGTTCTCCGCCTTGGAGGTGAACACCTCGACGGCGTCGCCGTTCTCCAGGGTCGACTCCAGCGGCACCAGACGGCCGTTGACCCGGGCCCCTATGGTCCGGTAGCCGACCTCGGTGTGCACCGCGAAGGCGAAGTCGACCGGGGTCGAGCCGGCCGGCAGGGCTATCACGTCACCCTTGGGGGTGAAGACGAAGACCTCGTTGCTGGCCAGGTCGAAGCGCAGCGACTCCAGGAACTCGCCCGGGTCGGCGGTCTCCTTCTGCCAGTCCAGCAGCTGTCGCAGCCAGGCCATCTCGTTGACGGCGCCGGCCTTGTCGTCCTTGCGGACCTGGGTCGGGGTGTCAGTGCGGATCTTGGAGGCCCCGGCGACGGCGCGCTGCTTGTACTTCCAGTGCGCGGCGATGCCGTACTCGGCCCGCCGGTGCATGTCGAAGGTGCGGATCTGGAGTTCGACGGGCTTGCCGCCCGGACCGATCACCGTGGTGTGCAGCGACTGGTACATGTTGAACTTGGGCATCGCGATGTAGTCCTTGAACCGCCCCGGCACCGGGTTCCACCGCGCGTGGATGGTGCCCAGCGCCGCGTAGCAGTCGCGGACGGTGTCGACCAGGACCCGGATGCCCACCAGGTCGTAGATCTCGGCGAAGTCCCGGCCCCGGACGATCATCTTCTGGTAGACCGAGTAGTAGTGCTTCGGCCGGCCGGTGACGGAGGCGGTGATCCGGGCGCCGCGCAGGTCCGCCTGGACCTGGTCGATGACGGTCGCCAGGTACTCGTCCCGCTTGGGGGCGCGCTCGGCGACCAGCCGGACGATCTCGTCGTACATCTTGGGGTAGAGGATCGCGAAGGCGAGGTCCTCCAGCTCCCACTTGATGGTGTTCATGCCCAGCCGGTGCGCCAGCGGGGCGTAGATCTCCAGCGTCTCGCGGGCCTTCTTCTCCTGCTTCTCCCGCTTGAGGTAGCGCATGGTGCGCATGTTGTGCAGGCGGTCGGCGAGCTTGATCACCAGGACCCGGGGGTCCTTGGCCATCGCCACGACCATCTTGCGGACGGTCTCGGCCTGCGCGGCCTCGCCGAACTTGACCCGGTCCAGCTTGGTGACGCCGTCGACCAGCAGGGCCACCGAGTCGCCGAAGTCCTTGCGCAGGGTCTCCAGGCCGTAGTCGGTGTCCTCGACGGTGTCGTGCAGCAGCCCCGCCATCAGGGTCGCGGCGTCCATGCCGAGCTCGGCCAGGATGGTCGCGACCGCCAGCGGGTGGGTGATGTACGGGTCGCCGCTCTTGCGCTTCTGCCCGCGGTGCCACTTCTCGGCGACGGCGTAGGCGCGCTCGATGTCGCGCAGCAGCGCCGGGTCGGCCTTGGGGTCGTTCGCCCGGATCGAGCGGAACAGCGGCTCCAGGACGGGGTTGAGCACGCTGGAGCGCTGGCCGCCGAGGCGGGCCAGCCGGGCGCGCATCCCGCCGCCGCTGCCGGAGCCGCGGCCGAGCGGGGCGAGCTGGCGCGAGGAGGCCGGCGCCGGGCGTGCCGGGGTGGCCCCCGAGGGCGTGGGGTGGTTCTCGGGGGCGGCCGCTGCGGCCGTGGGCACAACCTCGTCGGGCAAGGACACTCCTCGGGGCACCGGGGCCGACCCCCGCCGAGGCCCGTGCGGTCCGGGCACTACCGGGAGGGGATGAATCTTCATGGTACCGAGCCGGGCGGCCCGGTGTTCATCGGGCCGGGCCCGGAAACGGAAGGACGGCGGTCGGATGATCCGACCGCCGTCCTTCCGTCCTGCCCCTCAGACCGTGACCAGCGTCTCCAGCGGGGCGTCGCCCAGGTGCCCGGCCAGCCGCTCGCGGCCGTCCAGGAAGCCCAGCTCCATCAGCACCACGACGCCCGCCAGCTCGGCGCCGGCCTCCTTCACCAGGTCCAGCGAGGCACCGATGGTGCCACCGGTGGCCAGCACGTCGTCCACCACCAGCACCCGCTCACCGGGCGTGAAGGCGTCGCACTGCACCTCCAGCGTCGCCGAGCCGTACTCCAGCTCGTACGAGCGCCGGAACACCTCGCCGGGCAGCTTCCCGGCCTTGCGGACCGGCACGAAGCCGAGCCCGGCCGCGAAGGCCGCCGGAGCCGCCAGCACGAAGCCGCGCGCCTCCAGGCCCACCACCTTGGTCGCCCCGAGCTCCAGCGCCCGGTCCGCCAGCGCCCGGGTGAGGGCGCCGAAGGCCTCGGCGTCGGCGAGCAGCGGCGCGATGTCCTTGAACAGCACACCCGGCTTCGGGTAGTCCGGGACGTCCCGGATCCGGCTGTTCAGCAGCTCGGCCAGTGCGGTGTCGGCGGTGGTCACGGTGTTCTGTCCTCAGGGTCGGGTGCGGTTCAGCGCTTGGTGGACGGACGGCCCTTGGCACGGGTGGTGCCGGCCGACCGGCCGCGCTGACCGACCATACCCGCAGGCTCGTCGTCCTCCGGACCCTCGTCGGTCGCCGTCGCGTCGGCGCCCTCGCCCTTGGCCGCCGCGGCGGCCCGGTGCTGCAGGACGCGCTTGCGCAGCGCCTTCATCTCCGGCTGCTCCTCCTTGAGCTGCGCCAGCAGCGGGGTGGCGACGCAGATCGAGGAGTAGGCACCGGCCGCGAGGCCGATGAACAGCGCGAGCGAGATGTCGTTCAGGGTGCCGGCGCCCAGCAGGCCGCCACCGATGAACAGCAGCGCGGCGACCGGCAGCAGCGCCACCACGGTGGTGTTGAGCGAGCGCACCAGGGTCTGGTTGAGGCCCGCGTTGGCCGCCTCGCTGTAGGTGAGCTTGTTCTGCTTGGTGATCCCCTTGGCGTTCTCCTTCACGGTGTCGAAGACGACGACCGTGTCGTAGAGCGAGTACCCGAGGATGGTCAGGAAGCCGATCACCGTACCGGGGGTGACCTCGAAGCCCACCAGGGCGTAGACGCCGATGGTGATCAGGAGGTCGTGGATGAGGGCGACCAGGGCGGCCACCGCCATCCGCCACTCGAAGGCGATCGCCAGGTAGACCGTCACCAGGACCATGAAGACGACCAGGCCGGTGAGCGCCTTGTTGGAGATCTGCTTGCCCCAGCTGGGGCCGATCACCTGGGCCTCGACGGTGTCCAGCGGCACGCCGAGCTTCTGCGAGAGCTGCGAACGGATCTCGTCCGAGCTCTTCGTCTCGTCGCTGCTGACCTGGATGCGGATCTTGTTGCTGTCCGTCGACTGCACCAGCGGGTGCGAGGAGACGATCCCGTCGGCGGTGTCCTGGGCCTGGGAGACCGACAGGCCCGGCTTGGTCACGGTGTAGACCGAGCCGCCCTTGAACTCGATGCCCAGGTGCAGGCCCATCGCCAGGCCGATCGCCGCGATCAGCACGATCACGCCGGAGATCGAGTACCAGAGCTTGCGGCGCCCGACGAAGTCGAAGCTGACCTCGCCCTGGTAGAGCCGGTGGCCCAGATTGGAGAAGCGCGACACGGTGTCAGGCCTCCTTCACGGCGGCAGAGGAGGAGTTACGGCGACGGGTGCTGCGCAGCGGCGGGCGGGCGCCCAGCCGCTTCGGGTCCAGGCCGGACCACGGGTGGCCGTCGGAGAAGAACTTCCGCCGGGCCAGCAGCGTGATCATCGGCTTGGTGAAGAGGAAGATCACCACGACGTCCAGCGCGGTGGTCAGACCCAGGGTGAACGCGAAGCCCTGGACCTTGCCGACCGAGACCACGTAGAGCACCGCGGCACAGAGGAAGGAGACGAAGTCCGAGACCAGGATGGTGCGTCGGGCCCGCGGCCAGGCCCGCTGGACGGCCGGGCGCAGCGGGGCGCCGTCGCGGACCTCGTCGCGGATGCGCTCGAAGTACACGATGAAGGAGTCTGCGGTGATACCGATCGCGACGATCGCGCCGCAGACCGCGGGCAGGTTCAGCGCGAAGCCGATCCCGCCGCCGAGCAGGCTCATGATCGAGTAGGTCAGGGCCGCCGAGACGAGCAGACCGGCGATCGAGACCAGGCCGAGGCCGCGGTAGTAGATCAGCGAGTAGGCGACCACCAGCAGCATGCCGATCGCGCCGGCGATCAGACCCGCCTTGAGCTGGTCGCTGCCGAGCGCCGGGGAGACGGTGGTGACGTCGCCCTTGCTGAACTCCAGCGGCAGGGCGCCGTAGCTCAGCACGTTGGAGAGGTCCTGCGCCTCGGGCTGGCTGAACTGGCCGGTGATCACGGCGCTGCCGCCGGGGATCGGGCCGTTGACCTGCGGGTGCGAGACGACCTCGTTGTCCAGCACGATCGCGAACTGGTTGTTCGGCGGGGTCTGGGAGGCGAGCTGGCCGGTGACCTTGGTGAAGGCGTCGGTGCCGGTGCCGTTGAACTGCAGCTGGACCTGCCAGCCGGCACCCGTCTGGGTGTCGAGGCTGGGCTGGGCCTTGGAGACGTCCGAGCCCTTGACCGCGACGGGGCCGAGCGCCAGCTTCTCGTAGTAGCCGCCCTTGACGGGCTTCTGCGAGCAGGCGACGACGGCCTTGTCCACGGCGCCGGTCTGGGTCGAGCGCTGCTCCGGCTTGGTGCAGTCGAGGTTGGCGAACGCGGTGGCCAGCTCCGGCGGCACGGTGCCCTGGGTCATCGCCGCGCTCACGTCGGCGGCGCTCGGCTGGGTGGCCTGGGCGCTCGGGGCGGCCGACCCGGTGGCGGGGGCGGACGGGGTGCCGCTGACGCCGGTGGCGGCGGGGCTCGGGGTGGAGCCCTCGGCGGCCAGGGCCTCACCGACGGAGCGGCCCTGCTTGGTGGCGCTCGCGCTGGCGGACGGGGTGGGAGCGTGGCTCGCGGAGCCGCTCGCGCCGGCCGTGGGCGTCGCGCTGCCCGACGGGGCGGCGCTCGGGGTGCCCGAGGCGCCCGCGGACGGGGTGCCGGTGGGCGGCGCGGGCGGCGTGAAGCCGCTCGGCGCGACCGCCAGGACCGGACGGAAGAACAGCTGGGCGGTGGTACCGACCTGGTCCGCCGCGTTCTGCTTGTCGCCGCCCTTGGGGATGTTCACGATGATCGTGTCCGAGCCCTGGGTCTGGACCTCCGCCTCGGAGACACCCATCCCGTTGACGCGGCGCTCCATGATCCCGACGGCGATGTCCATGTTCGCCTTGGTGATCGCCTTGGGATCCTTCGACTTCGCGGTCAGCGTGATGCTGGTGCCGCCTGCGAGGTCGATACCGAGCCGGGGCTTGGTGTTGCCCGTCCCGAACATGAGGGCGACCAGTCCGACGGTGACGACCAGGATGAGGGCCAGCGCCCGCCCTGGGTAGCCGTCGCGCGGGCGCGACTTGGGTGTTGCCACCTTGCTCGTTTCTCCCTGTCCATGCCACGTCGCCGACCGGACCCCCGTCCGGCTCGTGGCGGGACGGGGGCATGGCGGGTCTGCGGCCCTGAGGTCCTGTGGGCTCGCGGCACTGCGCCGCGCGACCGGGCGGGTTGCCCGGCCGTACTACTTGCTCGCGGGAGCCCCGCCCTCGACATCCCCCTTGACATCGCCCTTCTCGGCGCTGTCCTTGGTGAGCGTCAGCGGCTTGTCCTCGACCGGCGCGGCGTCGGTGTCCTCGGCCTCCGGCTCGGACAGCTCGTCGTCGGCGGGGCGACCGTTGATGATCGCGTCGTACTCCTGGGGGTCCAGGACGGCCGCGATGGCGCTCTTGGTGAAGTGGGTGACCACGCCGGGCGCGATCTCCAGCTCGACGGTCTCGTCGTTGACCGCCTTCACCTGGGCGTACAGGCCGCCGATGGTGCGCACTCCCGCCCCGGGCTCCAGCGAGGTCTGCATGCTCTGCTGCTGCTGCTGGCGCTTCTTCTGCGACCGGAACATGAGCACGATCGCGATGATCGGGAGGAGAAGGATGATGAGGTTCACTGCAGCCAGGGTCCTTTACGGGCCGCCGGCCGGCGGCCTGTGTGGTATGGGTCGGCCCGTCAGGTGAGAGGGGCGGTCCGGCGGAGTCTAGGCGACCCCGAACTGATCGGACAACGCCAAGCATCGCATCCTGCCGCCGAAAGTGGCGACCCTCCGCCTGCACGGATTCCCGGGAGTTCGCCCCCGTCTCCTCCCCGGGGCACAGCGCCGGGCGGGGGCGGGAACCGACGGCCGGGTCTCACCCGTTCGGCCGAGAGCGGTCAACTTCCGTCCGGCCGGAACAGCTCCGGCTGGGGCGGGACGCTGCCCCGCGTGGTCTGGACCGGCGGGGTCAGGCCCAGGTGCTGCCAGGCCGCGGCGGTGGCGATCCGGCCGCGCGGGGTGCGGGCGAGCAGGCCCTCGCGGACCAGGAACGGCTCGGCCACCTCCTCGACCGTCTCGGCCTCCTCCCCCACCGCGACGGCGAGGGTCGACAGGCCGACCGGGCCGCCGCCGAACAGCCGCAGCAGCGCGCTCAGCACCGCGCGGTCCAGCCGGTCCAGGCCGCGGGCGTCCACCTCGTAGACGTCCAGCGCCCGGGCGGCGATCGCGGGGGTGACCACGCCGTCGTGCCGGACCTGGGCGTAGTCGCGGACCCGGCGCAGCAGCCGGTTGGCGATGCGCGGGGTGCCGCGCGAGCGCCCGGCGATCTCGGCCGCGCCGGCCGGGTCTATCTCGACGTCCAGCAGCGTGGCCGAGCGGTGCACCACCCGTTGGAGCTCGGCCGGGGCGTAGAACTCCATGTGCCCGGTGAAGCCGAAGCGGTCGCGCAGCGGCGGCGGCAGCAGCCCGGCCCGGGTGGTGGCGCCGACCAGCGTGAAGGGCGGCAGCTCCAGCGGGATGGCGGTGGCGCCCGGGCCCTTGCCGACGATCACGTCGACCCGGAAGTCCTCCATCGCCATGTAGAGCATCTCCTCGGCCGGCCGGGACATCCGGTGGATCTCGTCGAGGAAGAGCACCTCGCCCTCGGTGAGCGAGGAGAGGATAGCCGCGAGGTCCCCCGCGTGCTGGATGGCCGGGCCGGAGGTGATCCGGATCGGGGCGCCCAGCTCGGCGGCGATGATCATGGAGAGGGTGGTCTTGCCCAGGCCGGGCGGGCCGCTCAGCAGCACGTGGTCCGGCGCGCTGCCGCGCTGGCGGGCCGCCTGGAGCACCAGGGACAGCTGCTCGCGCACCCGCTCCTGGCCGATGAACTCGTCCAGCAGCTTGGGGCGCAGCGCGGCCTCGACCGCCTGGTCCTCGCCGTCGGCGGCGGCGGTCACCAGCCGGTCGGCGGGTTCCGAGTCGTACATCCTCGCGGGCTCCAGGGTCTGCGGTGTCGGTGTCGACGGACGGACAGGTCGTCGGGTGGGTTCAGCGGGCGCGGTTGAGGCCGCGCAGGGCCAGCCGCAGCAGGGCGCCGACGTCCGGCGACTGCTGGGCCTCCGCCTCCGGGGTGACGGCGGCGACCGCGTCGTCCGCCTCGCGCGGGGCGTAGCCGAGACCGGTCAGCGCGGAGTGCAGCTGCTCGCTCCACGGCGCGGGGCCGGTGGCGATCGGCTTCTGCGCGGGCACCGCGCCGTGCGGGGCGCCCAGCTTGTCCTTGTACTCCAGCAGCAGCTTGGCCGCCTTCGCCTTGCCGATGCCCGGCACCGCGACCAGCGCCTTCTCGTCCCCGCCCGCCACCGCGGCGCGCAGCGCGTCGGGGCTGTGCACGCCCAGGATCGCCTGGGCCAGCTTGGGGCCCACGCCCGGCGCGGCCTGGAGGATCTCGAACACGGCCCGCTCGTCGTCGTCGGCGAAGCCGAACAGGGTCAGCGAGTCCTCCCGGACCACCAGCGAGGTGGCCAGCCGGGCGGGCTCACCGAGCCGCAGGCCGGCCAGGGTGTTCGGGGTGCACTGGACGGCCATGCCGACCCCACCGACCTCGACCACCGCGATGCCGGAGGCGATGGCCGCCACCGGTCCTTGCACGAAGGCGATCACCGACTACTGCCTTTCACGGAGAAGGGGCCCCGGGCGGGCCCGGAGCGGGCGGCCTCGGCCGCGGCCTGGGCCGCGGCCTGCAGCCGGTTGGTCGTCCCGCCGCGCCAGATGTGGCAGATCGCCAGCGCCAGCGCGTCGGCCGCGTCCGCGGGCTTGGGCGGCGCGTCCAGCCGCAACAGGCGCTGCACCATGGCCGTGACCTGGGCCTTGTCGGCCCGGCCGGAGCCGGTGACGGCGGCCTTGACCTCACTGGGGGTGTGCAGGGTGACCGGGATGCCGCGCCGGGTGGCGCAGAGCATCGCGACCGCGCTCGCCTGGGCCGTGCCCATCACGGTGCGGACGTTGTGCTGGGCGAAGACCCGCTCGACCGCGACCAGGTCGGGCCGGTGCTCGTCCAGCCAGCTCTCCAGCCCCTGTTCCACCAGCAGCAGCCGCTGCCCGATCTCGGCGTCGGCCGGCGTGCGCACCACGCCCACCCCGGCCATCCGCAACGGCCGGCCCGGCATGCCCTCGACCACGCCGACCCCGCACCTGGTCAGCCCCGGGTCAACACCCAGCACCCGCACGCCACGCCCCGTCCCTCGCCGATCCGCCGCTCACGGCGAGCGGCCTTCGCGAAGGCTACCGCCCGGGTCCGACAACCCCGCCGACGACACCGGCCCGGCGGTCCTGGGACCACCGGGCCGGGCCGTGAGAACGATCACTCACCGTGGCACGGACGACGCCGTGTCACTCGGAGTCGAGCTGCGCGCCGACCTCGTCGGAGATGTCGAAGTTGGCGAAGACGTTCTGCACGTCGTCGCTGTCCTCCAGCGCGTCGATCAGCTTGAAGATCTTGCGGGCGCCGTCGACGTCCAGCTCGACCTGCATGCTCGGGAGGAAGTTGGCCTCGGCCGAGTCGTAGTCGACACCGGCGTCCACCAGCGCGGTGCGCACGGCGACCATCTTGGAGGCCTCGGAGACGATCTCGAAGGACTCGCCGAGGTCGTTGATCTCCTCCGGCTCCTGGTCGAGGACGACCTCGAACAGCTTGTCCTCGTCCACGCCGTCCGCCTTGGGGACGATCACGACGCCCTTGCGGTTGAACAGGTACGACACCGAGCCCGGGTCGGCCATCGAGCCGCCGTTGCGGGTCATCGCGACGCGCACGTCGGAGGCCGCGCGGTTGCGGTTGTCGGTGAGGCACTCGATCAGGACGGCGACACCGTTCGGACCGTAGCCCTCGTACATGATGGTCTGGTAGTCGGCGCCGCCGGCCTCCAGACCGCCACCGCGCTTGACGGCGCGGTTGATGTTGTCGATCGGGACCGAGTTCTTCTTCGCCTTCTGGATGGCGTCGTAGAGGGTCGGGTTACCCGCCGGGTCGGGACCGCCCGTGCGCGCCGCCACCTCGATGTTCTTGATCATCTTGGCGAAGAGCTTGCCGCGCTTGGCGTCGATCACGGCCTTCTTGTGCTTGGTGGTAGCCCACTTAGAGTGGCCGGACATCGCCAGCTCCTTTACGTCGCCAAAGGGAAATGAAACAGGAGAGATCTTACCGGTGTCGTCACGGGTAAGGCGCACACGGCTACCGGAGCCCTACCGGGCGGCGAGGTGCTCCTCGACCATCTTCACC